>DASRFH010000043.1:0-8391 GCA_035651675.1 Chloroflexota bacterium
TGAAAAAGGAGCTGATCGGCGAGGACCCGATCGACGTCGAGCGGCTGTGGCACAAGATGTGGGTGCCGAAGCTGATCGGCCGCCGTGGTCTGACGACGCGGGCGATCTCGGCGATCGACATCGGCCTCTGGGACATCCGCGCCAAGGTGGCCAACCTGCCGCTCTACAAGCTGCTCGGCGGCTACCGCGACCGCGTGCCGACCTACGTCGCCGGCGGCTACTACGAGGAGGGTAAGGGCCTCAAAGAGCTGCAGCAGGAGATGATCACCTCCGTCGAGATGGGCGCGCGGGCGATCAAGATGAAGGTCGGCGCCGTGCCCATCCGCGAGGACGTCGAGCGCGTCAAGGCGGTCCGCGAGGCGATCGGGCCGGACGTCAAGCTGCTGATCGACGCCAACTGCGCCTACCGCTACTACGAGGCGATCCAGCTCGCCAAGCGCGTCGAGGAGTACGACGTCTTCTGGTTCGAGGAGCCGGTCGCGCCCGACGACTACGAGGGACACCGCCGGCTGGCCGACGCGACATCGATCCCGATCGCGACCGGCGAGAACGAGTACACGCGCTACGGCTTCCGCGACCTGATCGAGAACCAGTCAGCCGCGATCCTGAACGCCGACGCCAAGGTGCTCGGCGGCGTGACCGAGTTCATGAAGGTCGCCGCGCTCGCCCAGGCGCACGACCTGGACATCGCGCCGCATGGCTCGCAGGACATCCACGTCCACCTCGTCGCCGCGATCGCGAACGGCCTGATCCTCGAGTTCTACCGCGACTCGGTCGACCCGATGTGGGGCAAGATGTACCACCACACGCTCGGCATCAACGACGACGGCACCGTCTCGCCGCCGAACGTCCCCGGCATCGGCGTCGACCCGAACTACGCCGAGCTCGAGAAGTGGCGGGTCCGAAAGGACACGGTCGGCGTCGAAGCGTAGAGCCCTGGCCAGCGCCCCAGTGCCGAGCAGGCCGGCGACGGTGCCGAGGATGCCACCCGTCGCCACCGCGCCCACTTCATCGCCGCACTATGCCTTGTTCCGGTGCGAGGGGCAGCCCTCGCCGCGCAGTCGTTCGACCGCTCGCTGCGCCCTCGGCCAGCTCGCTGCAGATGCCGGCCTGCGCTCGACTCGGCGCGTCGCCGCTGGACCGGCTCTGGACCCGCGCCGTTCACGGCGGTCAGTACCCTGCCGAGGACCGGGGCGCACCCATCATGCGTTCGCGTTCAGCCTGGCGCTACGGCTGGGCGATAACGCGCAAGGCGAAGGCGGCGAAACGCCGCTCATTGGGTGTCGGACAGGCTGCTCGTGGTGGTGGCGTACAGCTCCACGCGGGCGGGCTCGGAATTCGATATGACGCTCACCTCGACGGCCGACTTGTCATTGGCCGGCACGAAGTCTAAGTAGGTCCAGCCCCCGCCGATGATCCTGCCGGCCGCATCGTAGGGCACGGCGCTCACGAAGAGGTTCCGGGCGACCTTACTCGTCGGGTTGGCGACCAGGCCGGTCACCTTCGGCGTGTAGGGGTCCGCCTGATAGGTGACGCCAGAGGTCGTGAAAGCCTTGGCCTGGCCGACCGGCGCCAGCGTGCCAGGCAGTATCTGCACGTCGACGCGGGCGACCGTCGTCTTGTCCGGGACGAAGAGCGTGCCGCCGATCCCCATCACCTCGCCGGGGAGGATGCGGTGAACGTACCCAGCGTCGGTATTGAGGGCGTGGCCACCCGCGTCGTAGGCGGCCACCTGGTAGCTCGAGTCCGTCAGCGCTCGGGCCGGGTCGGGGTTGCGCAGCCGGAAGGCGTAGCCTACCTTAATGCCGCTCTGGCCGAAGCCTCTGTCTAGAAGGAGTGCGAGCGCGGTCGCCGTCGGCGCGGGGGTGTCGGTCGGTATCGCGGTGGCCGTCGCCTGCGCGGTGGGTGTCGCCGTGGCTGGGACTGGCGTGTTCGTGGGCGGCGCAGGCGTCGCGGTCGGGGCGGTGCGCGAGCACCAGGCATCCTCGAAGCGGAGGACGGGGTGCAGCTCGATCCCGTTAGGCGCGCCCCCCGCCAGCCGGCCGGGGCTCACGTAGCCCACGCCTGTGATCGTCGCTCGGCCGTACAACGGGACCGTCACACCGGCCTGCGCGACGCCGCACGCTCTCTCCATGGCCCCAAGGGCGCGGGCGAGATCCGAACCGATGTTGGACGCCAGCACATTGCTGCACATCGGGTCGGGCAGGCGCACGACCATTGTGGCGCCGACGTTCGTCGGGTCGGCGACCACGAGGGCGGTCTCTGAGTCGGCTGTGAATGTGACCGAGACGAGCTGCACCGGCACGCGGTAGAGGGTCGTCTCGACCCCGGCCTGCCGTGGCGTGTCGGGGCCAACGGCCGGGGCGGCGATCCCGCGCAGGGCTGTCACGGTCGTGTCCTGCACCGCCGGGTCGAGCGCGACCCCCGCGTCGGAGACAGCCCGCACTGCGAGCCGTTCGCCGCCGCACGGGCGCCCGACCGGCTGCGGCATCCCCAGGCGGTAGATGCCCGCATCGAACGGCCCGGCGGCGTCGGCGCCGGCCGTCGGCCGCACAGCTAGGAGAACGACGGCCACGACGCCGAGGAGCGTGATCCGAAGGCGCGGTCCAGCCTGAATTCCCATGGCCTACACCACAACTGAACCTCAACCGAGTCGCTGGGCCGGTGGGGCGTGCCGCCACGAGCGGAAGCAGCCTAGCGCACGGCCGAATCGTGAGTCAACGGGGGTAAGTGCCTCAGAAATACCGTTGCCGAGCGCGGGGTCGTTTGCCTCAAAAATCGGGTTACCGAAGCGAGGAGACAGGGAGTGTGTCGACCGGGGCGGTGGCCGTGGGCGCTCGCCGGTGTCGAAGCGACGCTGGGCCGGCCGCGCGCCAATGCCAAGAACGCCGCGCCCGCGACGCGGCAGGGGATCGGGCGCGACCCGGTGCGGGGCGTCACGCTGACGGCGGGCAAGTGGCGGGGCAGGAAGGAGCCGCCCCGTGTCGACGTCGAGTACGCGTTCGACGCCACCGCGGACGGTTATCCTTCGGCGCCCGCGGACACTCCCTCACTCAGGAGTCGAGCTTGATCGTCCACTTGATCCGCCACGGCCAGGCCTACAACACCCACCGCGAGCCCGGCGAGCCGTACCCGGCCAATCCTCCGCTCACGCCGGTTGGCGTGCGCCAAGCGGAGCGGCTGGCGGAGCGGATGAAGCGGCTGCCGATCGACCGGGTGGTATCCAGCCCGATGCTGCGGTCGATCGAGACGGCGACGATCGTGGGCCGGGCGATCGGGCGGCCGGTCGAGGTCTGGGCGCGCTGCTACGAGTACCGCGCACAGCCGGGGTACCTCTGCTGGGGGGCGCGGGAGGTGCTCGCGCGCTACCCCGAGCTGATCGTGCCCGAGGACTTCGGCCCGGACGATTGGCCGTACGGCGAGGAGCCGCTCGAGCAGGCGATCGAGCGCGCCAGGGCGTTCGTCGCCTGGCTGCGCGACATGGCCGGCGCGGGGCACGTGAAGCAGCTTGCCGTCGTCGCCCATGGGGGCTTCACGCGGCTGGTGCTGGCGCAGGTGCTCGACGTGGAGCTCGCGCGGCTCGAGCCGATCGTCGTCGACAACACGTCTCTCACGACGCTGCGCGTCGACGGCGCGGGCTTTCGGGTCCTGGCACTGAACGACAGCGCGCACCTCTGCGGCGCGGGCGCGGCCGACGCGCTGGCTGGGATCGCGCGCTAATAGGCTGGTCGGGGGCGGCCGCCGCCGACCAGGCCGGCGAGCCAGCCGGCCAGCGCGTAAATCAGCACCAGCAGCACGATCGCCGGTAGGTCGAGCGGGCGGCCGACCAGGAGCAGCGTCGGGATGAGCTCGGCGAACGGTCGGACGAACGGCTCGGTCACGTCGTAGGCGAGGCGGGCGAGCGGGCCGAGCAGACCGAAGCCCGGTCGGACCCCGAGGAAGAGCAGGACGATCCGCGCGCCGAGGATGAGTGCGCACAGGTCGGCGATCGAGGCGACGAGGCGAGCGGGGCCGGGGCCGTCCGCGCGCCGCACGACCGGGCCGGCGCGGCCCGGCGCGCTGCCGCGCGGGAGCACGAGGCCGATCGCCACGCCGATCAGGAAGCCGGCCACGTGCGCCCAGACCGCGACGTTGCCAGCGGCGGCCGCGTTGCTGATCGAGGCGATGCCAGTGAAGAACTGGCCGATGAACCAGAAGGCCAGCATCAGCACGGCCGGCACGTCGAACGTCCAGAAGAAAAAGAAGATCGGCACCAGCGCTGTCACCCACGCGCCGGGGAATAGCACGAGGTAGGTGCCGAGCACGGTCGCGATCGCGCCGCTCGCCCCGATCGCCGCGACGTTGGGCTCGCCCAGCGACACGAACGACTGCGCGATGCCGGCGCCCGCGCCGCCCAACAGGTACAGCAGCAGGTACCGGACGTGCCCGACGTGGTCCTCGACCGGTCGTCCGAAGACCCAGAGGAAGACCATGTTGCCGATCAGGTGCAGCCAGCCGCCGTGCAGGAACTGCGAGGTGAACAGCGTGATCAGCTCGGCGCGCGGCACGCGCGGGTCGCCGAGCAGCGCGGCGACGATGAGGCCCGAGTGCACACCCCACCGCTCGATGAACAGGTTCAAGGCGCGCGGCGGCAGTGCTAGCTCGTAGAGGAAGACCAGCGTGCAGGCGGCTACCAGCACGATCGTCACGCCCGGCGTGCGACGGACGACGACGCTTTCCGAGATCGGGATCATCGGTCAGTGGGATTATGCAGGCGGACGACCCAACCCCGAGGGATTGGGCGACGCTTGGAGGTCCCTCGGCCGCTCGGCCTAGAGACGGCGCGTCCAGGGCGCGGCTAGCTCGAGCGTGGCCCCTGGTACGAGATGCCCTTTGCCTTGTTCTCGGCCTCTAGCAGCTCCTGCGGCGTGAGGAGGATGGTCGTCTTGGTCTGCTTCAGGTGGCCGGGAGCGTTGGCGGCGAGCACGAACGCGGTGGCGCTCTGGCTGTCGGGCATGTCGATGATCACGAAGCCGTCGTACTCGCCGAAACTGTAGTAGAGCGCCTCGAGCTTCCCGCCGAGTTGCTCGGCGAGCGCGCGGACCGTCTGGGTCCGATCCTGCGGATTCTGCGTCATCGTTTTCCACGCTTCGGCCGTGTACGTGAACTGAGCAAGATACTTCGGCATGCGCGCATTCCCTCCTAGCCTTTGATCGCTCCTGCCGACAGGCCCGAGACGAGCCAGTTCTGCAGCACCACGAACACCGCGATCACCGGCGCGGCGACAAGGATGCAGACGGCGAAGATCGCGCCGAATCCCCACGTACCGGGCGCGGGGTTGTCCGAGCCGACGACCGACGAGGTCGCCGACACCAGCCCCGACGAGAGCGTCTGCATCGCGTCCGTCCGGGTGAAGACGATGGCGAACAGCAGGTCGTTCCAGGCGAGCACGAAGGCGAAGAGCGCGACCGTCACGATCGCCGGCGTCGAGAGCGGGAACACCACCCGCCAGAGCGCGCCGAGCCGCGAGCAGCCGTCGATCATCGCCGCGTCCTCGAGCTCGACCGGCAGGCTCCTGAAATAGCCGATCAGCAGCCAGGTCCCGAACGGCACGGCGAACGACGAGTAGGTGATGATCAGGCCCTGGTAGGTGTTCTGCAGCCCCAGGTTCGTCAGCAGGATGAAAAGCGGGATGATCACCATGACGCCGGGCGAGATGTAGGCCATCAGGAAGAAGCGGCCGAGCACGCGCGTCACGCGGTTCGGCAGCCGCGCCAGGCTGTAGGCAGCCAGCGTCGCCGTCACGACCGCGACGACCATCGTCGAGACCGACAGGATCGTGCTGTTCTTGAACCACGTCGTGAACTGGTGGTTCGAGAGGGCGTTCAGGTAGTTGGCGAGCGTGGGGTTCGCCAGGCCGAGGTTCAGCTCGGTCACGCGGATGTCGCGCTCGCTCTGGAACGACGACTTGACCATCCAGAAGATGGGCAGGAAGTAGAAGATGGCAAGGACGACCGTGAAGGCGAGCTTCACCGCGCGCTGACGCCGCCGCCTCACGATGCGCGCTCCGCCTCGTCGCGCTGCAGCGACAGCAACGCGAACGTCATCAAGCCGAGGAAGAGGAACATCAGCGTCGTGAGGCTCGCCGCCCGGCCCATCTGGTACGAGACGAACGCGCGGTTGTAGACCTCGACCGCCAGGACGCGGGTCGCGTTGCCCGGCCCACCGCCGGTCAACAGGTAGACGAGGTCGAAGGCGTTGAACGTGCCGATGATGCGGAAGATCACGACCACCACCACGATCAGCTTCAGGTGCGGCAGCGTGACGTAGCGGAACTCCTGCCAGGCGTTCGCGCCGTCGATCCGCGCCGCCTCGCCGATCTCCCGAGGGATCGCCTGGAGCCCGGCGAGCAGGACCAGGATGACGAACGGCAGGCCCTTCCAGGTCGCGATGAGCGCGACCGTCACCAGCGCCGTCGCCGGGTTCCCGAGCCAGTCCCAGAGGAAATAGCCCTGGTGCAGCCCGAGCGCGTTGCCGACCGTCCCGATGAGCTGGTTGACGAGCCCGAAGCGCGGCTGCAAGTACATCCTCATCAGCCAGGCGACCACGATGTTCGGAATCGCCCACGGCAGGATGAAGATGCCGCGCACGAGCGATAGGCCGGGGAAGGGCTCGACCAGCAACTGCGCGATCAGCATCCCGAACGCCAGCTCGAGGCCGATGACGAGCACCGTCAGGATCACGGTGTTGCCGAGCGACTGCCAGAAGACGTCCTGGTCGAGGAGCCAGGCGAAATTCGCCAGGCCAACGAACGGTGTGCCCTCGGCTGGGCGCGTCAGGTTCACGCTCTGGAACGACATCACGAGCGTGCGCAAGACGGGGTACGCGAAGACGAAGGCGAGAACGGCCAGCGCGGGGAGGAGCAGCGCGAACGACAGGAAGGTGCGCGAGTTCGCGGCGCGGTCGAGCAGGCCCGGTCGGGCCTCGCGCCGCGCCGCGGCCTCAGCCGCGCTCATCGCCTCCTCCCTAACCCAGGTCTCCCGGGTTGTCCTTCACGATCTTGCGGATCTCGTCGGCGGCCCACTTCAGCGCCGCCTGTGGCTGGTCGGTCAGGATCTTCTGGCCGAGGCTGCTCCAGATGTTCTGGGCCGAGATCTGCCGCGCCAGGGGGTTCGGTCCGAAGTCCTCGCCGGTCAGGGTCGCGATCTCGGCGGCCTTGATGCCCGCCTTGATGTCGTCGAGCGCGAGCGGCGGGACCAGCTTCGCCAGCTCCGGGTTGTTGGCGACCGACGGGCGCACGGGGACGTGGCCGAAGTCGATCGTCTTGAATACCCGGATGTACACCGCCGGGTCGTAGATGAACATGAAGAAGTCTTTGGCCTTGTCCTGCATCTGCGAGGTCGAGAAGATCGAGTGGCCGTAGGTGCCCAGGAACGCGCCGCGGTCGCCTTTGCCACTCGGCCCCTGCGGGACCGGCTGGATGCCGACCTTGTCGACCAGCTCGGGCTTGTTCTTGATCAAGCCGTTGACGAACGTGGTCGAGGAGAGCGCCATCGCCAGGACCTGGTCGTTGAAGAGGTTGTTGGTGTCTCCGTAGGTCGCGGTGGCCGCGCCCGGCTGTAGGTAGGCGCCGAGCTTCTTCATGAAGTCAGCCGCCTCCTGGTTGGGCTTGTGGGTGTCGAGCACGACGTTCCACTTCTCGTCGAACGTGTAGCCTCCGTTCGGGCCGAGGAAGTCCTGGATCCACTGCGTCTGGTGGACGGGCGCCATGAAGCCACCCTGGCCGTAGCCGTCCTTGCCGGCCGGGTTCTTGCCGGTAAACGTCTTGGCGGCCGTCAGCCAGTCGTCCCACGAGTTGAGCTTCAGCCCTTTATCGCCCAACCAGTCCTTGCGGTAGAAGAGGAGCTGCGGGTTCGTCATCCACGGCAAGCCGTAGAGCTTGCCCTTGTAGGTGAGCGCGGTGATGAGCGGCTTGGCGAAGTCGTCTTTGCCGAGCTTGCCGAGCACGTCGCTGAGGTCGATCACGATGCCTTGCCGACCCCAGCCGTTGCAGAGCTGAACGAACGGCGGGTCGGCCAGGTCGGGAAGCTGCTTGGCGGCGAAGCCGGTTTGCACCTTGGTGTCGAACTGGGCGTCCTGGACGAAGTTCACCTCGATGGCCACACCGGTCTTCTGCGTGAACTCGCCGAAGATCACCGGCCGCTCGGCCCAGCGGGTGTTGTCGGTTGGAAAGAAGCTCCAGTACTGCAGCGCCTGCCCACTGCTCGCCTTCGCCGGGGCCGCCGCCGCCGGCGTGCTGGCCGCGGCGGCGGCCGGCGCGGTCGCCGCGCTGGCCGCCGGCTGGGCACCGCCACCCGAGCTGGCCGGAACACTCGTCGGCGCGGCCGGCGCAGCGCCGCCGCCGCAGGCAGC
>DASRFH010000044.1:0-6389 GCA_035651675.1 Chloroflexota bacterium
GGCGAGCGGCTGTTCACGAAGTGGGGCTTCCGCGAGGTGCTCGAAAAGCGCGCCGCCTCGATCCTCCAGCCCGACCTCTCCCACGCCGGCGGCATCATGGAGACGCGCCTGATCGCCGGCATGGCCGAGGCGTACTACGCCGGCATCGCGCCGCACTGCCCGCTCGGCCCGATCGCGCTCGCCGCGTGCCTGCAGCTCGACGCGGCGATCCCCAACTTCCTGGCCCAGGAGGGCGGCCGCATCACGGGCGAGGGGTACATCAAGACCCCCTTCCAGCACCAGAACGGCTACCTGCCGGTGCCGACCGCGCCGGGGCTGGGGATCGAGCTGGACGAGGACGCGCTCCAGGACAAGATCGGGCACGACTGGCAGAACCCGAAGGCGTACGCCGAGGACGGGTCGGCGATCGACTGGTAAGAGGACCCCTCCCCGCACCCGCCCGAGGCCCGCCCCCTGGGCCCGGCGCCCGCGGCCTACTCCTTCGGGATCGAGGGGTAGCTGCGGGCCCAGGCGGGGGGGTAGTGGTTCTCGAGGAGCGCGCGGTAGCGCTGGGTCACGTGGCGGCCGTAGCGCGGGCTGTTGAGGTCGAGCGCCGCCTCGGTGGCGCGCCCGACCGCCGTGGTGCCGAGCACCACGAGGTAGTCCTGGGCGAAGGCGAAGTGCTCGCGCCAGTGGTCCCGCCGCGGGTCGAAGAGGCGCTGGCCGCCCAGCTCGGTCCGCGCCGCGCGGCTGGCGTTGCAGAACGGGCAGCACCACGCGTAGTTGTCGACGTGGTCGGGCCCGTGCGCCGCCCCGCTCGGCCACGCCCGCGGCGGCGTCACGTGCGCGACGTGGAACTGGCCGACGGTCGGCAGCAGGCAGTACTCGCAGGCGTCCCGCGCGCGCAGCCTGACGGCCAGGCGGACGACGTCGCTGCGCGGGCTGTGGCGCTCCTGGCTGGCCAGGTCCTGGAGCAGGCCCTGCAGGCCCGTGTCGGTCACGCGCCACCCCCGGCGCGCGTGCGCGACCGGCCACGCCGGCCCTTGGCGAGCCCCACCACGTGGCGGCGCTCAGCCGGGTTCTCCTGCAGCCGCCGCAGCCAGCCATCGGCCGCGGCGACCGCCTCGTCCATCTCGCGCCGGACCTCGTCGAACGGCCGGGCCGTGCGCTCGGCGCGCTCGCGCAGCGCCCGCTCGACCAACCGCCGCCCGTAGGCGTCGACCAGCCCGTCGAGCTCGGCGCGCTCGACCCCGTCGAGCTGGCGGCGCGCTTGGGCGTCGAGGAGCTCGGCCATGCGGCTCGCCTCCTCCGGCGTGAGGTCGAGCAGCTCCTCGGTCACCGGGTTCGCCTCCACCTCGAAAAGGTCGTCCAGCCCGACGTTCAGCACCGCCGCGACGGCGGCCGCCACGTCCAGCTCGGCCCGCCGCACCGGCTCGTGGTAGGTCAGCCGGTAGAGCGTCTTGCGGTCCACCGGCAGCGCGTAGCGCGACTCGATCTGCCGCTGCAGCTCGGCGACCGTCAGCTTGCGCTCCTGCAAGAGCTCGCCCAACCGCGGGTAGACCGCCACCACCATCGCGCCAGCCCTCCCCCGGGACTGGCCACAAGTATAAGTCCGTCTACACGGACATCGTTCGTAGCCGGTGGAGGTTCGGTGGAGTGGTGGCTCAGCTCTTCAGGTAGACGAACTTGCCGTAGCGCCCCATCACGTGGACCGACTGCTCGGGGTGGAAGTCGTGCAGGTAGGTGACGACGTAGCCGGGGGGGACGGTGTTGCCTCGGAACATCCCGTAGTGCATCGGCACGAGCACGTCGGCGCCGATCTGCACGGCGTAGTCGCCGGCCTCCCGGTAGTCGAAGTTGCCGATCGTGCCGGCGCGGGTGCGGTAGAAGTCGCGGCCGTTGATCGGCAGCAGGGCGACGTCCACGCCGTGCGCCTTCACCCGGTCGACCTGCCCCTCGTACGGGATCGTGTCGCCCGAGTGGTGCACGCACACGCCGCCCAGCCGCACCGAGTAGCCGAGGTACGGGTAGTCGTCGCCGACCATGTCGAACTCCTCGTGCTTGGCCGGCACGGGCAGCAGCTCGACCGTGCCCCCGCGCACCTCCAGCGCCAGCGGCTCGTCGGCCCGCGCCGCGACCACCCGCTCGGCCCCGCCGACCAGCCCGGCCACGCGGCCGGCGATCGGCCGGGGCGCGACGAAGCGCGCGCCGGGCGAGGCCTTGGCGATCCCTGGCAGCGCGACCGGGTCGACGTGGTCGAGGTGGTCGTGCGTCAGCAGCACCAGGTCGGCGCCCGTCACCGCCTCGGGCGGGAACGGCGGCGGTGTGAGCCGCCGGTCGGAGCTCTGCAGGTACGGGTCGACGTAGACCACCACACCACCCCCCTTGACCGCGAAGCTCGCCTGGCCAAGCCACCAGAGCGCGACCGCGCCCTCCGGCACCCGCTCCGCGGCGATCGCGCCGGCCAGCGCCGGCGCGCCGTACCCGTCTGCCACCGTGTCCGACCTCCTGAGGCGTCGTCCGGGCCAGTAAAGCAGATCGGGGGCGGCCGCGAAATCCCTCCGGCGGTCTAACCCCGCCGGCGGTACATTAAGCGGGCGATGAACCCCCAGCAGATCTGGCAGGCGGCGCTGAGCGACCTGGAGCGGACGGTCAAGCCGGCCTCGTTCCAAACGTTCATCAAGAACACCTCGGCGCTGGCCCAGGACGGCGAGACGTTCACGATCGCGGCGTCGACCACGTTCGCGAAGGAGTGGCTCGACACGCGGCTGCGCGGGCAGATCGAGGCGACGCTCGGGCACATCCTCGGCCAGCGTCCGACGCTCGAGGTGGTGGTCGAGGGGATCGCCGAGCCGGCCGCGCCGAAGGCGCGCGGCAAGAGGGGCCCGCGCGCCCCGGGCGTCGTCCAGGCGCCGCTCATCGACCCGCCCGAGCCGCGCCCCGAGGCCGCGCGGCCGAGGAACGCCAACGGCCACCACGACGCGGAGGACCACCCCCCCACCCTGGCCCCCTCCCTGAGGGAAAGGGGGCGCGGGCGGCGCGCGGCCGCCCAGGCTCAGTCCCTGCGCTACCCCGGCGGGGAGCCATGGCGGGCGGACGACCGGTGGACGTTCGCGTCGTTCATCGTCGGGCCGTCGAACCGGTTCGCGCACGCCGCGGCGAAGGCGGTCGCCGACGCGCCGGCCACGACCTACAACCCGCTCTTCATCCACGGCGGCGTCGGCCTCGGCAAGACGCACCTGCTGCACGCCATCGCCGCGGCGTGCGACGAGCAGGGACTCTCGGTCCTCTACGTGACCTGCGAACAGTTCACCAACGACATCATCGACGCGATCCAGCGGCGCCAGACCGACGAGTTCCGCGCCGCCTACCGCTCGGCCGACGTGCTGCTCGTCGACGACATCCAGTTCCTGGCTGGCAAGGAGTCGACGCAGGAGGAGTTCTTCCACACCTTCAACCACCTGCACGGCGCCCGCCGCCAGATCGTGATCTCCAGCGACCGGCCGCCGCGCGCGATCGCGACGCTCGAGCAGCGGCTCACCTCGCGCTTCGAGTGGGGCCTGATCGTCGACGTCCAGCCGCCCGACCTCGAGACCCGCACCGCCATCCTGCGCGACCGCGCCCGCGCGATCCAGCCGCCGGTGCCGGCCGAGGTGCTCGACCTCCTGGCCCAGCGCGTCCAGCGCAACGTGCGCGAGCTCGAGGGCGCGCTCACCACCGTCGTCGCCTACGCCCGGCTCAACGACCTGCCGCTCACGCTCGAGACGGCCGCGAAGGCGCTCTCCGACGTCACGGCCGGCCGCCCGCGCAACCTCCAGCCCGCCGAGGTGCTCGCCGCCGTCGCCCGCCACTACGCGGTCGAGCCCAAGCTGCTGCGCGGCAAGCAGCGCGACCGCGAGATCGTCGTGCCGCGCCAGGTGGCCATGTACCTGATGCGCGAGGAGACAGCCGCCTCGCTGCTGGAGATCGGGCGCGAGCTGGGCGGCCGGGACCACTCGACCGTGCTGCACGGCTGGGAGAAGATCAAGACCGAGGTCGAGGCCGACGACCAGCTGCGCCGCGACGTGCTGACGATCCGGGAAAGGTTGTTCTCCGAGGCGTTCGGCTAGCTCCTTCTCCCGGCGGGCGAGGAAAGCGACCGCCATGGCGCCATGGCAGCGCCATGGCGGTCGCGTCCTTGTCGACACGCGTTATGGCAAGGTCGTTCAGCTGTCGGAGCGCAGGAGGAAGAGCACCAGCCCGACGACGAAGCCGGCCGCGCCGCCGACCACGCCCCAGCCGGGGACCGACCGCACCTCCTGGTACACCTCGCCGACCACCGCCCCGGCGATCGCCCCCAGCGTCAAGTACAGGAGGAAGCGCGCCCAGTACCGCCGCGTGCTCAGGGGATCAGTATGCCAGCCAGGCTGGCCGCCAGGGCAGCGTCCTCACGCGTTTTCAACCCCATTCAGGGTCTTTTTTATGGGACTCTAGTCCTAGCTCTAACGTCGTTCTAATGTGCGATTGATCATGCGCCGCCGCCAGGGGAAGATCGGCGGCGATGCGCATCGTGCTCGCGACCGCCGTCCTCTCGTGCTTCCTGCTCGCCGGCCTCCTGATCGACCCTGCCCACGCCGCGACCTCCACGCCCACGCCCACCCCGGCGAAGGCGGGCACCGCCACGCCGACCCCCACGCCCACGCCGCCGCCGAAGCCGCCCGACCCCGTCAAAGCCTCCGACGTGCTCAAGGCCGCCGAGAAGTACGTCGGCGTCCCCTACGTCTACGGTGGCTTTTCGCCGGCCGGGTTCGACTGCTCCGGCTACGCCAGCGCCATCTGGCAGGTCACCCGCCACACGACCGACACGATGTACCAGGTGACCAGGCCCATTAATAAGGACGACCTGCTGCCCGGCGACGCGCTCAACTACCCGCTCGCCGGCCAGATCGGCCACATCCGGATCTTCGACAAGTGGGCGACGACCGACAAGGCGCTCGTCTGGGTGTACGAGGCGACCGAGCCGCAGGTCGTGCACCACGTCGTCCCGTACGACCCGCGCTACCAGCCGGTCCGCCGGATCAACATCGTGTCCGACGTGCCCATGCCGCCACCGCCGCCGCTGCCGCCTGACTGGAACAAGCCTCTGGTGCCGAAGACCGCGCCGGCGGCCGCCACCGCCAAGCCCCCGGCCGTGATCACCGGCAAGGTGGTCGACGAGAAGACCGGCCAGCCGATCGCCAACGCGCGCGTCTTCTACTGGACGCAGAGCGAGCAATACTCCGTCGCCTCGGTCGTGACCGACAAGGACGGCAAGTACACGACGCCGAAGACCGCGGCCGCGATGTACGAGCTCGCCGCCTACGCCAGCGGCTACGACGTGGAGTTCCGCGGCGCGCTCGATCTGCGCAACGGCGGCACCGGCGCCTTCAACCTCCAGCTCGCGCGCGCGCTCGGCGCCCAGGCCGGCGCCAGGATCGGCTCGGCCGACGGCGGCACCAACGCCGCGCTCAACGTCGCGGCCGACCCCCCGACCGCGCTGCCGCAGGACTACGACCTGCCGACCGGCCACTTCTTCACCCAGACGGCCGGCCACGACGGCATCTCCGGCTACGCGGTGACCGACGACGACGGCGTCAAGCTCTGGTCCGAGTTCCAGCGGCTCGGCGGCGTCCAGGCCCTCGGCTACCCGGTCTCGCGCCGCTTCCAGTGGCGGGGCTTCACCGTCCAGGCGATGCAGAAGGGCCTTTTGCAGTGGCGGCCCGAAGTGAAGCAAGCCTGGCTCGCCAACGTGTTCGACGACCTCCACGACGCCGGCAAGGACGACTGGCTGCTCCAGCAGCGGTCGACGCCGCGGCCGCTCGACCCGTCGTTCGACGCGGGCAAGCCCTGGGCGCAGGTGCTGAGCACCCGGCTGGCGCTGCTCGACCCCACCCCGCCGATCGACAAGCGGTACGAAAGCGTCGGCGACCCGCTCACCTTCTTCGGCCTGCCGACTAGCAAGATCGAGGACATGGGCAACCACTTCGCCGTGCGCCTCCAGCGGGCCGTCATCCAGCTCTGGAAGGTCGACGTGCCCTGGGCGAAGGCCGGCGAGACGACCGTCGCCAACGGCGGCGACGTCGCCAAGGAGGCCGGTCTCTTCCCCGCCGACGCCACTACCCCGCAGCGCTCGCCGCTCCTCGGCCAGAAGCCGTAGCCTCGCGCCCGGCCCTGCCCCGTCGCCGGCCCGCCGCCCACGCGGCGGCCGGCTCCCCCGCGGCAAGCTCCGCTTCCCTCCTCCGCCCCGGCGTCCCCTCGGCGGGGCGAGCTGAGGCCGCCTCCACCGCCGGCGGACCGCTACCGGGCGCCATGGCGCCGCGGTCGAGCGGTCGACGTAACCCATGTGGATAAGCCGGCCGTTTCTGTGGATAAGTGCCGGCGTCGGTGGATAT
>DASRFH010000045.1:0-2315 GCA_035651675.1 Chloroflexota bacterium
CGCGAAGGTCGGGCGGCACGAGGCCCAGCGGATCGTCGCGCGGCTCGCCAGTGCCGGCGCCAGCCTGGAGCGCGGCGCGCTCGCGGACGCGGAGGTGCGCGCGCAGCTCTCACCCGAGGCGATCCGCGCGGCGCTCGACCCGGCCAACTACCTCGGCAGCACCGACCTTTTCGTCGATCGTGCGCTGGCCGCTTACGCTAGGCTGAGGACGTGAACGCGTCCGCGGCGCGGCCCTCTCCCGATGTGAGAAGGGATGAGCTCAGGGGGCTCACGCCATGAGGACCCAGGTCGGCATCGTCGGGGCGGGACCGGCGGGGCTCGTGCTGTCGCACCTCCTTGCCCTCGAGGGGATCGAGTCGGTCGTGCTGGAGCTGCGCGACCGCGCGTACGTCGAGCGGCGGGTACGGGCGGGCGTGCTCGAGCAGGGGACGGTCGACCTCCTGTGCGAGACCGGCGTAGGCGAGCGGCTCAAACGCGAGGGCCAGGTCCACCGCGGCATCAACCTCCAGTTCGAGGGCGAGCGCCACCGGATCGACCTCGCCGAGCTGACAGGTGGGCGCACCATCACCGTCTACGGCCAGCAGGAGGTCGTCAAAGACCTCATCAAAGCCCGACTCGACGCGGGCGGCCAGGTGCTGTTCGAGGCCGGCGCCGAGGCTGTCCTGGACGCGGACTCGCCGAGGCCGAGGGTCCGGTTCCGCCGCGGCGGCGCGGCGGAGGAGCTCCAGTGTGACTTCGTGGCTGGCTGCGACGGCTCGCACGGCGTCTGCCGCGACGCGATCCCGTCCGGCCTCCTGACCCGCCTGCACAAGGACTACGGCCTCGCCTGGCTGGGCATCCTGGCGCACGCGCCGCCGGCGACCGACGAGCTGATCTACTCGAACAACCCGCGCGGCTTCGCGCTCCATTCGATGCGCTCGCCGGAGATCAGTCGGCTGTACCTCCAGGTCCGCCCCGACGAAGAGCTCGGCGCCTGGCCGGACGACCTCGTCTGGGACGAGCTCGAGCGGCGGCTCGCCTTCCCCGGTTGGTCGCTCAACCGCGGGCCGGTGCTGGAGAAGAGCATAACGACCATGCGCAGCGAGCTCGTCGAGCCGATGCAGTACGGCCGCCTCTACCTCTGCGGTGACGCCGCCCACATCGTGCCCGCGACCGGCGCCAAAGGGCTGAACCTGGCCGTCGCCGACGCGCGCCTCCTCGCCGAGGCGATCGTGGAATGGTACCGCTCGGGGCGGACGGCGCTGCTCGAGAGCTACTCGGCGCGCTGCCTCCGACGGGTCTGGCGCGTCGAGCACTTCTCGTGGTGGATGACCGCGATGCTCCACCGGTTCGAGTCGCACGACGAGTTCGAGCGCCGCCTCCAGCTGGCGCAGCTCCGCTACGTCTGCTCGTCGCGTGCCGCCGCCACCAGCCTGGCCGAAAATTACGTCGGAATGGCTTAACCGAGATTTAGGTTGGCGTTAAGGTTGCTCTAAGGATGCGGTCCTACCCTCGTAGTCGGAGGACCCAGAACAGAGATGTCACGACGTAGCTTCAAGGCCGCGGCCGTCGGAGTCGCGGCGCTGCTCCTATCCGCGTGCTCGTTCCCGTCCCCGGCCGCCCTCGAGGCGCACTTCGCCGGCGTCGTGCAGGCGACGCCCGTCGACGCGCAGCTCCAGGCCGTCGTGCAGAAGGCCGACCAGGAACAGGCCGACGCCCTCGCGAAGCGTGACCCGACGCTGATGCGCGACACCGCCGCGAGCGAGGACTACTACCAGCAGCTCGTCAAGATCAACGACGACATGGTCGCCAACGGCGTGGCCAGCATCGAGCTCGTCAAGATCGAGTGGGGTGACACGTCGGTCAACGGAAACACGGCGACGCTGACCGCCTACGAGACGTGGCGGACGACCTACACGGATGGCACGACCGAGGAAGATCGCGACCGCAACGTCTACACGCTCGTCAACCAGAACGGCAACTGGCTAATCGCGGCCGACGACCACCCGGACTCCGACATGATCCCTGGTCCGGGTGGCGGAACGCCCGGTTCGACGCGGCCCGGCGTTCCCCCGACGCGGCCCGTTCCGGCTGGGCCCGGCCAGTCGCGCAACTGGTCCGGCTACAACGCGACCGGCGGCACGTTCACCGGCGTCACCGGCACCTGGACCGTTCCCCAGGTGGATGCGAGCAACGGCACCTACGGGAGCGAGGCGTCGTGGGTTGGGATCGGCGGCGTCCAGAGCCGTGACCTGATCCAGGCTGGCACCGACTCGACCGTCGCCGGCAATGGCCGCGTCCGCTACCAGGCGTGGGTCGAGATGCTGCCGGCCGGG
>DASRFH010000046.1:0-2475 GCA_035651675.1 Chloroflexota bacterium
GGTCGCGACCGACCGCCAGGATGGCACCGGCGCCGTCGCGGGCGACGAGGCTGCCGTCGTAGCGGCGTCCGAGCGGCTCCTCGGCCCGCCAGTAGAGCCACGCCTCGACGTCCACGAGCGTGGGGTCGTCGGGGTCGGGACGGGTGCCCACGATCTGCGCGCCGCGAAAGGAGAGCGCCCCGCCGGCCATCGGCCTCGGCGGCTGGCGCGGCTCCGGCCGGACGGAGAGCAGACCTATTTCGTTGACGCCGATCACGCCGTGGCCGAACCACTCCATCGCCAGCGCGCCGGGCACCTGGCGCGCCGCCTCGACGGCGCGCGGCAGCTCCTGGAAGAACGCGCGCGGCCGCTGCTCGGGTCGCAACTGGTACGAGAAGAGCGGGTGCTGCATCGGCGAGTACACCCACGTTGGGATTCCTTGCGCGGCCAGCTCGCGCGCGCGATCTACCGCGACGTGGACGTGCGAATCGAACTGGATGGGGCGGTCGGGCGCCGCCGGGTAGTCGACGAAGTAGGCGTGGATTGTGTCGACCGTGCCCCAGAGGAGGAGCCCCGCGACGACCACTGGGCCCCATCGGATAGTGGGACTGCGCAGCGCTAGTAGCCGTTCCGCCCCCATGCCCGCCAGCACGAACGTCGGCGGGATTACGCCCGCCATTCGCAAGAAGTGCGGCGCCTCGGCGCTGATCGCCGGCGGCACGAGCATCACCGCGATCCACCCGAGGCAGGCGACCGAAACCCACTGCCGCCACGCTCGCGCCGCGGCGGCGCAACCACCCGCGAGAGTGGCCAGCGTCACGAAATCGAAGATCGGGCGGCCTGGAAGGTTTTCTCGCACGTTCGAGTCGCCGACGAACCCGAACGCGCCGATCGTCACGCCCAGGTTCTCCGGCAGCGTTCTGGGCCGCAGGTGCTCGCGTGAGACGCGGGGATCGTCGGGTCCACCGAGCACGACCTGATCGGCACGACGCAGCGCCTCCTCCGGGTGGCGCACGAAGTAGATCATCAGCGGCGCGGCGACGACGATCGAGACAGCGGCGGCGATCGCCAGCGTCTCGACGACGGGTCGCGCGTGCGCTGGGCGGTGCCGTCCCAGGCCGACCCCGAGCGCGAGCACGACGAGGACGAAGGCCAACGGGAAGATGCGGGAGGAGGTGTAGGTGTAGAGCGATGTGCCCAGCGCGACGCCGGCGGCGCCCGCGCACAGCCAGCTGCACCACCCGCGGCGCTTCAACGCCCAGGCGGCGAGCATCGCCGCGAGCGCGGTCCAGAGCGGCAGCTCGATCACGCGGAAGCTGAGACGGCTCAGCGTGATATGCCAGTAGGAGATCGCCAAAAACGCCGCGCCCAGCAATCCCGGGCGCCAGCCGAGCAGCGAGCGGCCGAGCAGCCCGACGACGACGACGGTGGCGGTGCCGACGAGTGCGTTCACGATGCGGAGCGCGAAGTCGGTCGGCCCAAAGAGACCGACCGAGATCGCCTGGAGGTAAATGTGGAGCGGCTCGCGGCCGTTGTTGGCAGGGAAGAAGATCGGGTGCCACCCGGCCAGGACGGCGAGTGCGTCGACGCCGTTGTAAGCCTCGTCGCTGTAGATCGGACCGGGCAGCTCGGGCAGCCGGTACACGCGGAGCGCGAGCGCGGCCAGGGCAATCAGCGCGAGGACCACCCAGGCGCGGGCGTCGCCTTCTCTGGGCTCGGCTGGCGCGTCGACCGTGTCCGGCCGCTCCAGTGCCGCGCTCAGGGGGCTGGGACCTGGCCCAGGTCGACGCGATCCTGCCCGCCGCCGGCGCGCGCCCGGACGCCATCTCCCGGGCGATACAGGCCGACCAGGACGCGCAGCGGGCCGCCGTTTACTCCTAGCTCCACGCTGTGCGGGTCGAGGATGGTTTCGCCTCGCGGCCACTCCGGGGTTCCGCGGGTGCCGAGCTCTGGCGGGCCATCGCCCTGTGCCACGATTCGGCCGTCCGGGCCGACGACGTGGACAAAGACCGTGTACGTGCGCTCGATGCGGCGCGTCGCGCGCCATGCGAGCGTTACAAGCAGCCGGCCGCCTTCGCGTTCGAGGCGGGCGCCGACGAGTCGTGCGCCGTTGTCGAAGTCCACGGACAAGCCGGACGGCAGCGGCCGGGTGTCGACGAGGCCAAGCGGCAGCACGTCGCCACCGTCGGCCCGCTGGAGGTGGCCGACGCGCGGATCGTCGTACAGCCCGGCCTCGAGGCGGAACGGTCCGCCCACGGGGATGGGCAGGCGCGCGAAGAACGGGACGACGTCGCCGAGCTGCATCTCGTCTGTGGGCCGGTGGTCGTCGTAAGGACTGCGGTCGAATTGCGCTTTGAGCGTCTGATCGGGGCCGAGCAGGTGGACGAACGACGTGTACCGCTTCGGGACCCGATCGCGCGCCTGCCAGTAGAGGGTGACGTCGGCGTTCGAGCCTGACACGTCGCGTGTGTAGCCGAGCAAGCGAAGGCCACCCAG
>DASRFH010000047.1:0-53534 GCA_035651675.1 Chloroflexota bacterium
ACGCTCGCGCTGTTCGTGCTGGCCGACGGCGACGTCGAGCGCTGCGTGACCTACGGCGCCAACTTTGGCCGCGACGCGGATACGATCGCGTCGATGTGCGGCGCGATCGCCGGCGCGTTGCGTGGCGCCGACGCGGTCAAGCCGGCCTGGCGCGAGCGGGTCCGCCAGCATGCCAGCCGCGACCAGGAGCAGCTCGCCCTTTCGCTGGTCGAGGCGGCTCGGCGCAAGGCGGCCGCGGCGCGGGCAGCGCTCGCCGCCTTCGACCGCGTAGCCGGGTAGAGCGTGGCGAGCACGCCCTCTCCCGCTGAGGCGATGGGGTAGGGGCGTCCCGGTCGTTCTTGCCCCTGCCACCGCCGGCCAGGCGGTCGGTCAGGTCCGCGGCTTCACACGGGCGGTTCGTGACGGCCGTCCTGGCGCGTGTCCGGCCTCCACGGGCACGGACTCGTTCACCTCGAGCCCATCTTCGGAGCCGCCGGCGTGGCCGACCTGCCGCCGACGCCTGCCGTCGGCGGTGTCGGGGATGAGGAAGACGAGCGGGATCGTGAAGAGCAGCAGCATGGCGAGCGCGAAGTAGACGCTGCGCACGCCGACGCCCTTGTCGGGCGAGAACTCGAGCCACAGCACGATCAGCGCCGTGCCGATCACGCCGCCGGTCGAACGGAACATGCCGCGGATACCGGTGAGCACCGGCGCGCGCTCGGGAAGGAGGTCGAGCGCCGCGTTGTTCGAGGCCGGCGAGGCGAGGCCCATCCCCACGCCGCCGATCATCACTTGCAGCGCCAGCAGCCAGAACGGGCTGAGCGCCACGCCGAGGAGCGTCGCCGAGCTGTAGCCCCGGCTCAGCAGCAGGAGCATGCCCGAGATCAGCAGCATCCCGACGACCATGGGCGCCCGGTAGCCGAGCCGGATGATGAAGAACGACGCCAGCGCCGCCGTGACCATCATCATCAGCGAGCGCGGCGTCAGCACCGCGCCGGCCTGCTCCGGTCCCATCCCGAACTGCACCGTCGCGTAGTAGGGGATGAAGGCGAAGAAGCCGAACGCGCAGGCGCCGAAGAAGAAGTTGTAGGCGTTGACGGCCAGGAACGGGTTGCGCGCCACGAGCGTTGGGTCGACGACCGGCTCATCTGTCCGCTTCTCGTGCCAGACGAAGACAGCGAGCAGCAGCGCGCCGCCGACGAGCATGGCCCAGAACGCTGGCCCACGCAGGAAGGATGGGTCCTCGCCGACCAGCGTCATGGCCGAGAGGACCAGCAGGATCGCCGAGGCGAAGAGCGCGGTCCCCGCGAAGTCGATCCGGCGGCGCCGCCCGGCGACCGCGTGCCGCGCCCGGCCGAACAGCAGGACGATCACGACCACGCCGATCGGCACGTTGATGAAGAACACGTCGCGCCAGGAGGCGTGCTCGATGATGAAGCCGCCGAGGTTCGGCCCGACGATGCCGCCGATGGGGAAGATGCTGGTGAAGAGCCCGATCATCCGCTGGCGGGCTTCGGGAAACTCCTCGGTGATGATCCCGACCGCCGAGGGCATAAACCCGCCGCCGCCCAGCGCCTGGAGGACACGGAAGACGATCAGCAGGTGGACGTTGGGCGCGAGGCCGCAGAGCAGCGAGCCGAGCGTGAAGAGGACCACGCAAGCGAGGAAGACGCGCGCCCGGCCGAAGCTCTCGGCCAGCTTGCCGGCCAGCGGCAGCACGATCGTCTGGGTAAGCTGATAAGCGGTGAGCGTCCAACCGATCCAGACCAGGTTGGTACGCAGGTCGGCGGTCATCGTCGGCAGCGCGACCGCCACGATCGTCGAGTCGATCGAGAACATCATCAACGACAGCGCGGCCAGGACGAAGAAGACGTAGCGGCGGGCTGGGACCAGCATGATGGTCATGGCGTCTCGCAGCTGCGGCGTGCCTCGACGGGAGGCACGCCGCGGGTTGGAAATGGTGCGCGTCCGGCGCGTTCCGAGCCGGACATCCAGCGTCAGTTGTACCCGCTCGGCGCCTGTCCGAAAGTCGGGTTCTGCGTCGGGAAATCCCCGCCGCGGTTTTGACTGGAGGGTTCCGACAGACGCGCCGGCGGTGGGCACCTAATATCCCACCCGCGCGACATTCCTTCCTTCCTTTCCTTCCCCCCGGCGGCCGCGAGGCCGCCGGTGGACAACGATCAAGCCCCCGGGGCCGCGAGGCTCTGGGGGCTTCTTTTCATGCGAGCCCAGCGCTGCCGAACGGCCGCACCTCGATCGGGAGGCCACACGCGCGCGCTTGCTTGCACGCCCAGTCGAGCGCGGTCGCGCGGTCGGGCACCTCGATCACGAGGATCCCCGCCACGTGCTCCTTGCCCTCGACGAACGGCCCATCGGTCACGAGCACCCCGTCGCCCTGCACGCGCGCGACGCCGGCGTTGCTCGGCGGGTCCAGCCGCCCGCCGAACACCCACACGCCGGCTGCGCGGATCTCCTCGACGAACGCCTCGTTGCCGCCCGCCAACCGCTCGCGGACCTCGGGCGGAGGCGGCTCGCCGCCGGCGTCGATCACGTTCAACAGGTAGTAACCCACGACCATGCTCCTCGCTGAGATCGCCTCCTACACAAACGGCCGGCCGCCGAATCGACAATCCTATGCTTCGCGGCGACGCCGTGGGTTGGCGACCTCGTCGAGCCCGGACGAGACGAGGAACAGGCCGATGAAGAGCAGGACAACCACCGCGATCGGCGGCAGCCACCACCACCACATCCCGCGCAGCAGGGCGTTGAAGTGCAGCGACCAGTAGATCGTCATCCCGACGGTCGGCTCGTTCTGCGGGCCGAGGCCGAGCGCTTCGAGCCCGACGGAGGCGAGCACCGCTGAGGAAACGGAGCCGACGAAGCCGGCCGCTAGGTAGGGCAGCAGGTTGGGCACCATCTCCTGAAGCACGATCTCGAGTCGGCCCATGCCGTTGAAGTGCGCGACCTGCACGAAGGCGCGCTCGCGCAGCGTCAGCACCTGCGACCGGATCGTACGGGTTGGGTACATCCAGGCCAACGAGGCGATCACCATCGCCATGATCGTGACCGAGATGACGCCGCGGATCGAGGCGGCGATGATGATCAGGACCAGTAGCGCCGGCACGGTCAGGAGCGTGTCGACCGCCATGCGCACGACGGCGTCGAAGATCCCGCCGAAGAAGCCGGCAAGGAAGCCGAGGATGATGCCGATCGCCAGCCCGATCGCGCCGGCCAGGAAGCCGACCTTGAGCGTCAGCGGTAGGCCAGCGACCATGACCGCCAGCAGGTTGCGCCCCTGGTCGTCGGTGCCGAGTGGTGTCGACCAGCTCGGCGGCAAGCCGGGGATGTCGCCGAGCGGCTCGGCGGTGCGCACGTCGACGAAGCGGGCACCGATTGGGCCGGTCAGCACCAGAGCCAGCACGATCGCCAGGCCGACGACCAGCCGTGGGTTGCGGCGACAGTAGCGTTTGACCTCGTCCCAGGGCCCGCTGTCGATCGGCGCGGTCAGATCGACAGCTTGGGTGGCAGTCGCGGTCGCGCCCATCAGTGGCTCCTTGCGTAGGAGATCCGCGGATCGAGCAACGGGTAAATCAGGTCGATGATCAGGGTCGCGACCGTGATCGCCAGCACGGTGATGAACACGACCCCGTAGATCAGGAAGTAGTCGGAGCCCGAGATCGCCTGGAACAGCAGCGAGCCGATCCCGGGGTAGCCGAAGACGATCTCGACGACGACCGAGCCGGAGACGACGTGGCCGAGCCGGATCGCGAACGAGGTCACCTGCGGCAGGATGGCGTTGCGCACCGCATAGGCCAGGAAGACGCGCCGCGGCCGCAGGCCCTTTGCGTCGGCGAAGGTCATGAAATCCTCACCCTCGGTCGTGACCATCATCGCCCGCATGCCGAGCGCCCAGAAGCCGGTCGCGGCGATGATGATCGAGAGCGACGGCAGGGCGGCGTGGCGGACCACGTCCCAGGCGAAAGCCGGGTCGAGACGCGGCGTCGCACCGATCGAGTAGCCGCCGGAGAGGGGGAAGACTGGGATGACCAGGCAGAAGAGGTAGACCAGGATCAGGCCGAGCAAGTAGTAAGGGATCGAGGAGAGCGCCATCAGCGGCGGCACGATGTAGTTGAGGACGCGCGGCGCGCGCGGCCAGGCTACCAACGCGCCGAGGAGGGTGCCAACGGCGAACGAGAGCACCGTCGCGACGGTCAGGAGACCGATCGTCCAGGGCAACGCGCCCATGATCAGCGGCAGCACCTTCGAGGGATACTGGGCGATCGAGTAGCCGAAGTCGAGGCGCAACGCCGACGCCATGTACTTGACGTACTGGATGTAGAGGGGCTGGTCGAGCCCGAACTGGGCGTTGTAGGCGCGTACCATCTCCTCGATGCCTTGCTGCATCGGGCCGGGTTGGGTCATCGCGCTCATCAGGCGCTCGCGCACCGGGTTGCCAGGCGCCAACCGCGGCACCAGGAAGTTGAGCGTCGCCGCGCCCCAGAGCACGAACAGGAACTGGACCAGACGGCGAACGAGGTAGTCGGCGCGCATCGGACGGCTAGGCCGGCTCGACGCCGTGCAGCAGCAGGCCGGCCGCGCCGCGGTGCCAGTCGCCACCCCCGGCGTAGGGGTTCTTCTCGTTCGGCCAGTTCTTCCAGTAGGTCGTGTTGAACGGCATATCCAGGTACCAGCGCATCAGCGGAAGGTTAGGCAGCTCCTTCAGGAAGACCTCCAGCGCCTGCAAGTAAGACTGCATGAACTTCGGGTCGGTGGGCTGGATCCTGCCCATAGCCTCGACCGCCTTGTCGAAGTCGGCGTTGCGCCAGCGGAACGGCTGCGGTGCCGGCTGGCCGGTCTCCTTGAAGTAGCGGCTGTGGTACTGGTCGAGCGAAGCCCACGGGTCGGAGTAGACCGAGATGTCGAAGCGGAAGTAGGCGTCGACGTCGCCTTGCTGCATCAGGTCGTTTATGTTGGTCGGCGACTTGAAGCTGGCGTCGAAGCCGGCTCGGCGCAACTGCTGCGTGAAGATCGGACCGATGTCCTGGAAGAAGCCCGGTGGCAAGAGCACCGTCATGGGGAAGCGTTGGCCACCTTTCGCCCAAAACCCCTCGGTGTCCTTCTTCCAGCCCTTCGCCTCGAGGATTTGGGCGGTCCGCGCAGGGTTCGGCGCGTCGACCGGATACTTCTTGAGGAGATCCTGGGCGGCCTCGGCGTACGGCATCAAGGTCGGCAGCAGCGCGAACGGCAGCGTGCTCACCTCCTGGGAGCCCTTGTAGACGACGTCGTTGACCTGCTTGCGGTCGAGCGCGTAGTTGATCGCCCAGCGCACCTCTGGATCGTCGAACGGGGCCTTCGCGCAGTTGAAGCCCATCGTGATGATCGCGCCGGAGGCGACGCCGTAGGGCGGCTTGTTGCCCTCGGTCCAGAACGCGACCTTCGGGTTGCGCTGCAAGAGCGGTGGGATGGCGGTGTCGAACAGAACGTGGGTGGTGTCGACCTCGTTACCGATCAGGAGCTGGATCTTCTTGGCGTCCTCGAAGCGCGGCAGGACAACGACACGCTTCATGCGCGGCAACCGCTGGAAACCGGTCTTGGCGCCCCACCAGTCGTCGCGTCGCTCGTAGATCTTCTGGTCGGCGCTCGCCGAGACCAGCTTCCAGGGACCGGTCGTGACCGGCCAGCCCTTGGCCGGGTCGAGGTTCGCGAAGGTCTTGTAGTCCTGGCCTTTGAAGACGTGCTCGGGCACGATTGGGAAGCCGAGGTCGAGGTACCATTGGAAATAGAGCTTGACGAACTGAGCGTTCGGCGCCGTCAAGACGACGCGGGCGGTCTGGGGGTCGGGCGTCTGGACGTCCTTCACCCATGTCTTCATGTCGAACGAGAAGAGCAGGTCCGGTGCGTTCTCGCGCAACATGCTCAGCGTGAACGCTACGTCCTTCGAGCTGAACGGCTGCCCGTCGGACCAGGTCACGCCGGGGCGGAGCTTGAGCGTCAGCTCGGTGTTGTCGGCGTTGTAGGCGTAGCTCTCGGCCTGCCAGGGGATCTCTGGACCGCCCTTGGGCCACGGCACGTCCTTGGTCCAGTAGGGGTTGTAGAAGAAGAGCGGCTCGAAGGCGAAGTGCCAGCCGGTGCGCTGCTGGCCGCGCAGGAACGGGTTGAAGAGCGTCGCATCCTGGAACTGGTTGAACGTGTCGGAGACGGACATAATCAGCGTCTCGTTCCGGGCCGCGGTCGTCGTCGCGGCGGTGGCAACAGGTTTCGTCGCCTCCCCAGGCTTGGCAACCGGCTCGGACGGCTTCGTCGCCGCGGGCACGGCGGGCGCCTGCGTCGGGGACGCGGCGGCCGGTTTCGGCGCCTCCGAGGGCTTGGGTGGGACCGGTACCTCCTGCGCCTGGCAGGCAGCCAACAGCGTCGCGGCAGCGGTCGTCCCGACGAAGAAACGGCGCGAGAGCTTGCGAGGCATGCTCTTCCTCCCTTTGTTAGACCATCGCGGCGGCGAGGCGCGCCTCGGCCTCTGCGTCGAGCCGGAGGTCGAGCGCGGTTAGGTTCTGGTCCAGCTGCGCGACGCTGCTGGCGCCGACGATCACCGAGGCGACCGCCGGCTGGCGCAGCACCCAGGCGATCGCGGCCTGGCCAGCAGTCGCGCCGAGCTCGCGGGCGACCGCGCCGAGCCGTTCGGCCGCCGCGAGGTAGGCGGGGTCGAGCACAGGGATGTGGCCCGGCCGCCCGCTCGGGCGGTGGCCAACCTGCGCGGCGCGGCTGTCGGGCGGAACGGGCGCGTCCGGCCGGTACTTGCCGGTCAGGACGCCGCCGCCGAGCGGACTGTACGCCACCAGGCTCAGGCTGTGCCGCTGGCAGGCCGGCGCGAGCTCGCGCTCGGCCGATCGATCGAGCAGGTTGTAGAGCGTCTGGACGCAGACCGGCGGCGCGAAGCCGCGGCGGTCGGCGATCCAGAGCGCCTCGACGGTCAGCCAGGCCGGGAAGTTCGACAGCCCAATCGCGCGGACCTTGCCGGCGCGCAGCAGGTCGTCGAAGGCGCGCAGCGTCACCTCCAGGTCGACCTCCGGGTCGACCGAATGGGGGTAGTACACGTCGACGTAGTCGGTGCGCAGGCGCCGCAAGCTCCCCTCGACCGCCTCGACGATCTGGTGACGCGAGAGGCCGTGGTCACGCGGGGTGCCGGACCTGAACTGGTCAGGGTCGCGCCGCTTCTTGGTCGCCAGGACGACTTCATGTCGCCGGCCGGCCAACGCCCGGCCGAGCACCTCCTCGGCCGCGCCGTAGCCGGGGCGCATGTAGATCTCGGCCGTATCGAGGAAGTTGACGCCGCGGTCGAGCGCAGCGCGGACGATCTCGCCGGCGGCGTCGGCCGGCACCTGCGTGCCGAAGTAGACGGTGCCGAGGCTGATCGCCGAGACGCGGACGCCACTCCGCCCGAGCAGCCGATACTCCATGCCGCCGCTAGGCAGGCTCGATCGCGTTCAGCAGCAGCGCGGCCGCGCCGCGGTGCCAACTCCCGCCGCCGACATACGGGTTCACCTCGTTCGCCCAGCCTTTCCAGTAGGTCACGTTGAACGGCACGCGCAGGTACCACTTGACGGTCGGTAGGACCGGCAGCTCCTTCAGCCAGATCTCCATCGCCTGCAGGTACGTCTGCATGTACTTCGGGTCGGATGTCGGCGTTTGCGCCAGCTCGTCGACCAGCTTGTCGTACTGCGCGTTCGTCCAGCGGTAGGGCTGGGCAGCGTCCTTGCCAACCGGCGCGCTGTAGCGTGAGTGGAAGGTGTCGAGGTTGATCCAGGGGTCGCGGTAGGCGGCCGGGCCGAACTGGATAAACATGTCGACGTCGCCTTGCGCCGTGAGCTGGCTGAAGTTGGTTGGCGACTTGAACGAGGCGTCGAACCCGGCCTTGCGGAGCTGCTGCGTGAAGACCGGGCCGATGTCCTGGAAGAAGCCGGGCGAGAGCAGGATCGTCATCGGGAAGCGCTGGCCGTTCTTAGCCCAGAAGCCCTCCGAGTCCTTCTTCCATCCCTTCGCCTCGAGGATCTGCGCCGTCTTGGCGGGATCGGAGGTGTCGAGCGGGTACTTTTTGAGCAGCGGGGCGGCCGCCTCGAAGTAGGGCGCGAGCGTCGGCAGCGGGTTGAACGGCAGCAGGTTCACCTCGCCGGTGCCGCGGTAGACCACGTCCGAGACTTGCTTGCGGTCGATCGCGTAGTTGATCGCCCAGCGCACCTCGGGGTCGTTGAACGGCTCGCGGGCGTTGTTGAAGGAGAACAGGATCGGCGAGGGGCTGACCGACCCGTACGGCGGCTTGTTGCCGTCGGTCCAAAAGATGACCTTGTTGGTCCGCTGCAGCAGCGCCGGGATGTTGGCCGGGAACATATCGTGGGTCGCATCGACCTCGTTCGCCACGTGGAGCTGGATCTTCTTGGCGTCCTCGAAGCGGGGCAGGATCACGACCCGCTTGGCTTTCGGCAGCCGCTGGAAACCTGTCTTGGCCGCCCACCAGTCGTCGCGGCGTTCGTAGACCTTCTGGTCGGGGCTCGACGAGACGAGCTTCCACGGCCCCGTCCCGATCGGCAGCCCCTTGGCGAGATCGAGGTTTGTGAACGTCTTGTAGTCTTGCCCTTTGAAGACGTGCTCAGGGACGATCGGGAAGCCGAGGTCCTGGAACCACTGGAAGTAGCGGCCCATGAACTGCGGGTTCGGGTTGGTGAGGACCAGCTTGACCGTCTGCGCGTCGGGCGTCTGGACGTCCTTCACCCAGGTCTTCATGTCGAACGAGAAGACCAGATCGGGCGAGGTGTCGCGCAGCATGTTGATCGTGAACGCGACGTCCTTCGACGTGAACGACTGACCGTCGCTCCAGGCTACGCCGTTGCGCAGCTTGATCGTGAGCTCGGTGAAGTCCTTGTTGTACTCGTAGCTCTCGGCCTGCCAGGGGATCTCCGTCTCGCGACCGGGGATGCCCTTGGGCCACTTCACCGCGCTCGTCCAGTAGGGGTTGTAGTAGAAGAGCGGCTCGTAGACGATGTGCCAGCCGGTCCGCTGCTGGCCGCGCAGGAACGGGTTGGCCAGCGTGGCATCCTGGAACTGATTGAACGTGTCCGAGACCGACATGATCACGGTCTCGTTGCGGGCGACCTGGCCAAGCACGGCCGGCTGCGCGGTCGGCGCGGCCGTGGCGCCAGCCGGTACGCTGGTGGCCGCCGGCGCGGCCCCTCCGGCGGCGGTCGCGGCCGGCGCCGCGGCGGTCGGCGTGGCCGCGGCGGCCGCGGGCGCCCCCTGTGCGGCGGCCTGCGGCGCCGATGAGCCGGCGGTCGGTGCTGGCGCGCCCGCGCTCGGCTTGGTCGGCACCGCGACGCTCTGGTCGTTGCAGGCGGCTGCAAGCGCGGCCGCGGCGGTCGCACCCAGGGCGACGAACAGGCGGCGGCTGAGCTTCGTGTCCACGTTCCCCCTCCTTCGCGTGGGCGCATCATACGCCCCACACCGGAACCAGGGAGCGCGTGTCTCACCGGCCAGATCGGCGACACGGGCCGCGAGTCGCCGTCCAGCCGAGGCCGCTACCCCGTCGAGGTCGCCCCCCGCGTGCGAGCGCGCGCTACCAGAGCCGCTTCGGGTGCGTCGAGCCGGTGGTGCACGTGGGAATCGTGGTCAGCTCCGCTGCGACGCAGCGGCATTGCTGAACGGGACGTCGCGTGGCGGCCATCGTGCCGGAGCTGCGGCTCTGGGCGCTGGCTTGGAGCCCAAGTCTGCTCCAAGCCAGGCTCGTCGCCCGACCCAGCCGGGCGACGAGCGACGTGCCGCCGACCGCCGGCTCCTCGGCCTGGATCACGCCCCTGTGGTCGGCGACGATCGCCGGCTGACGTGGCGGTTGAGGCCGGGCGCGTCCGGCTGCTGGCGGTGCACGCGGCGAAAGCGTCGTCCGGCGCACGCATCGTGCCGGCGCCGTGCATTGCCGGGGCTTTTCCGGGCCGGGACTCACGGTGCCGTGGCGCGACTCTACGCGCGTCGCGTTGACACGGTAACAATCAGGCGCTAGCTTGCGCCTGAAGAACCCGTTCTTACCGGGAGGAGACCAGACGATGGCAACCGTGTTCACGCGCGGGCGCGTCACCCGCCGTTCGGCGCTGCGGCTCGCCGCTCTGTCGGCGCTGCCGCTGCTCGCCGCCGCCTGCGGCCAGGCCGCGACGCCCACGACCGCGCCGGCCAAGCCGACCGAGGCGGCAAAACCGGCCGCGACCACCGCGCCGGCCGCCACGGCCGCCCCCGCCGCGGCGGCGACGAGCGCCCCGGCCGCCACGAGCGCCCCGGCGGCGACCAAGCCGGCAGCCGCAGGCACGCCGAGCGCCGCCGGCACCTCCACCGCGGGCGGCGCCACTACCCCGGCCGTAGGGGCGACCACCGCCGCCACCCCGGCCGCGGCCGCGCCGGCCAAGCCGACCGGCCCGGTCACGCTCACCTTCTACTCCGGCGGCGACACCAACATCCGCGACCTGTGGCAGAACGACCTGCTGCCTATGTACAAGAAGGCGAACCCGCAGGTCTCGTTCGACTTCGTCTTCTCCGAGCACGGCACCACCAACCAGGCGACGTTCGACAAGCTCGCCGCCGCCAAGAAAGCCGGCAAACCGTCCGGCATCGACCTCTGGGAGCAGGACACACTGCTGCAGCAGGGCGGCGAGGGCGGCTTCATCGAGAAGATCGACGCCACCAAAGTCCCGAACTTCGCCAAGACCGACCAGAGCGTCGACGGCCGTATCGGCAACTACGGCGTCCCGTACCGCGCCAGCTCGGTCATCCTCGCCTACAACTCCAAAGACGTCGCGCAGCCCCCGAAGACGATCGACGCGCTCATCACCTGGATCAAGCAGAACCCCGAGAAGTTCACCTACAACCCGCCCGACACCGGCGGCTCGGGCTCGGCGTTCGTGCAGCGCGTCCTGAAGATCGGCATCGACCCGAAGGACGAGCAGCTCTTCGAAACCGGCTACGACCAGAGCAAAGAGGTCGAGTGGGACAAGGGCTGGGGCATCCTGAAGGACATCCACCCCTACACCTACGGGAAGGGCAACTACCCGAAGGGCAACGTGCCGGTGCTCCAGGCGCTCGGCAAGGGCTCGGTCAGCGTGGCGCCGGTCTGGTCGGACCAGAGCCTGAGCTACCTCAACCAGAAGCTGCTGCCGCCCGAGGTCAAGCTCATGCAGATCGACCCGCCGTTCAACGGCGGCGCGTCGTACGTCGGCGTGATCGCCGACAGCGAGAAGAAGGCGGCGGCCTTCGCCTTCCTCGACTGGCTGCTGACGCCCGAGCCGCAGCAGGTCATCATCGACAAGCTGCAGGGCTACCCCGGGCTCGACTGGAAGTACATGCCGCCCGCCGTCCAGGAGAAGTACCAGGACATCGCCAAGGCCTACAGCTTCGGGTTCAGCTCGAAGTTCTCCAACGACATGAACCAGCAGTGGTACGAGAAGGTGGCGGGCACGCCGCCGCCGACAAAGTCGCCGTAGGCGAGCCGAGTCTGAGGTGCAGAGCGGCACGTCTGTCATTCCGAGGAGCGCAGCCACGAGGAACCTCGACCGTCCCGGACCCCGCCGGCGTCGATCGCCTTCGCGACGGACGAGATCCCTCGCCGCGCTCGGAATGACAGAGCACAGCTAGGTCCGCGGCATGGGTCGCTGGCGGGAGGCGTTGCTCGGGCTCGTCCTCGCGGCGCCCCCGTTCGTCATGCTCTGCTTCCTGGTCGTCTTCCCGGCCGTCGAGGCCGCGCTCTTCTCGCTCGGCCTCGTGCCAGAGGACAACGTCACCTTCAGCACCGGCATGCACGTCATCTCCTCCGACACGCCGACGCTCGAGGTCTACCGGCTGCTTTGGGCAAACGAGGCGTTCCGCGCCGGCCTGGAGCTCACCGCGGTCGTGACCGTCTTCTCGGTCGTGATCGTTCTGGTCGTCGGCTACGTGCTCGCACTTTACGTCCGCTTCTCGAGCGGGTGGCTCGCCAGCGCCATCCGTTCGCTCTACCTCATTCCCATGTTCGTGCCAGTCGTGATCGCCTCCTACGCGCTGATCACCTTCTACACCGACCACGGCGAGCTCCAGGCGATCGTCAACGGTCTCGGCATCGGCTACAGCTCGCCGGTCTACAGGGCCAGCGGCATCATCATCGGCCAGGTGTGGGCGAACATCCCGTTCGCCGTCCTGCTGCTCGGCTCGGGGCTCGACGGCCTGCCGCAGGAGATGATCGAGGCGGCCCACGACGTCGGCGCCGGCTTCTTCCAGGTGCTCTGGCGCATCGTCCTGCCGCTCAACGTCGTGCCGACGCTGATCGTGGCGACATTCACGTTCATCGGCGTGCTCGGCAGCTTCACGATCCCGTACCTGATCGGGCCGAACGCGCCCCAGATGATCGGCGTCGCGATGCAGGCCTACTTCAACAGCTACCGGCAGCCACAGCCGGCCGTCGCGATGGCGGTGATGACGTTCCTGGCGGCTTCCGTCGCCGGCGCGATCTACGTCTGGGCGACCGCGCGCTCTGGCCGGGCGGCCGCGTAGCGTGCGTCCCGTGTCGTTCCGAGCGGGGCGAGCAATCTCGGGGGTGCCGACCCGAATGAGCGCTGCTGGCCAGCGCAGCGGCCGAGATTCCTCGTCGCTCCGCTCCTCGGAGCGACAGAGGGAGGAGTGCTCCTCGGAATGACAGGCGGAGACCGTCGGTGTCGCTGACCTGGTTCATGGGCGTGCCGGCGCTGCGGCGCGCGCTTGGCACCATCCTCGTGCTGGCGCTCGGCGCCTACCTGCTCTTCCCGCTCGCGACGCTCGTGCTCTGGGCGTTCGCCGAGGTCTGGCGCTTCCCGAACGTCGTGCCGCAGGAGTACTCGCTGCGCTGGTGGGACTGGGTGTTCCACAACGGCGACGTCGGCCAGGCGGTCTACTACAGCTTCACGACCGCGCCGATCGTGACGCTGCTCTCGGCGGCGATCTGCCTTCCGGCCGCCTACAGCTTCTCACGGCTGCGCTTCCCTGGCCGCCGCTTCTTCTTCATCGCGCTGCTGGCCGCCAACGCCTTCCCGAAGTTCGGGCTCTACATCTCGATCGCGACCCTCTTCTACCAGCTCGACCTGATGAACACGTTCCAGGGCGTCGTGCTCATCCAGCTCATCAACACGCTGGTCGTGATGACCTGGATCCCGACCGCCGGCTTCGACGCGGTCGCGCGCGAGCTCGAGGAGGCGGCGCGGGACGCCGGCGCCGGCCCGCTGCGCGTCTTCTGGCGCATCACGCTGCCGCTCGCCATGCCTGCCATCATCGTCGCCGGCATCCTGGCGTTCCTGGCGGCGCTCGACGAGGCGCAGGGCACGTTCCTGGTGGGCGCGCCGCGCATCCTGACGATGCCCGTGCTGATGTACGTGCTAGTCGCCAACTACCCCGAGCCGGTCGGCGCGATCTTCTCGATCCTGCTCTCGCTGCCCTCGCTCGTGCTGCTGCTGCTCGCGCGCCGATTCCTCCTGGCCGGGTACCTCGCGGCCGGGTTCCGGGGACGGTAACGATGGCCCGCCTCGACCTCGTCGACCTGGTCAAGCGCTACGGATCGCTCCACGCCGTCAACCACGTCACGCTCTCGGTGCCCGACGGCCACCTGCTCTGTCTGCTCGGCCCGTCGGGCTGCGGCAAGACGACGACGCTGCGCATGATCGGCGGGTTCATCACGCCCGACGAGGGCGACGTCCGGATCGACGGCGTTTCGATCTTGAAGGAACCGCCCGAGCGGCGGCCGACCGGCATGGTTTTCCAGCGGTACACCCTCTGGCCGCACATGGACGTCTGGCACAACGTCGCCTTCGGCCTCGAGCTGCGCCACAAGCCGCGCAACGAGGTCGACCGGGCCGTGCGCGCCGCGCTCGACCTGGTCGGCCTGCCCGGCGTCGAGCGTCGTTACCCCTCGCAGCTCTCCGGCGGCCAGCAGCAGCGCGTCGCGCTCGCCCGCGCGCTGGTCCTCGAACCGCGCATCCTGCTGCTGGACGAACCGCTCTCGAACCTCGACGCCCAGCTCCGGCTGCGCATGCGCGACGAGATCACCGCCATCCAGCGCCGCGTCGGCATCACGACCGTCTTCGTGACGCACGACCAGGAGGAGGCGCTGTCGATCGCCGACCAGATCGCCGTGATGCAGTCGGGCGTCGTCGAGCAGCTCGCCTCGCCCTCCGAGCTCTACGCGCGCCCGGCGACGCTGTTCGTCGCGACCTTCATCGGCACGATGAACCTGGTCGAGGGCACGCTCCAGGATGGGCAGGTCGCCGCCGGGCCGTTCAGGTTCGCGCTCCCTCCCGAGGCACGGCGGCTCTCGGCCGGCGCGCCGATCGTCGTCGGCATCCGCCCGGAGGACCTCGCCGTCTGTTCCTCGTCGGAGTCGTCCGGCGTGCCGGCCTCGGTCACCCAGGCGACCGACCTCGGCCACTACCTGCGCGTCACGCTGGACGTGCCCGGCACCGGTACCATGGTCGCCTTCGCACAGAAGAGCGAGCGCATCGCCGTCGGCAGCTGCACCGTCTGCGCGCGCAGCGCGCTGCTCTACGCCGACGACAGGCTCGTCGCGCCGCTCTGAGAACGGCGCGACACGCCGCGCTCGCCGGGTCGAGACGGAGGACGCCCGCCGGCTCGGCGTACCGCTGGTGCGCTTCCCGCGGCTGGCCGATGCCACGGCGGAACAGCCCGCCCACTGGCGACTGGCCGGGCGCGGCATCGGAATCCACTGGCCCGATGTCGACGAGGACCTCTCGGTTGCCCGCCTGTTCGGCGCGCCGACGGACTGGGCGACGCGGCACCCTCCGGCCAGACCCGCCAGGGCCGCGCTACCGCGGGTGCCGTGCCTCAGGCGCCAGCGGTGACTTCCAAGGAGACGCTGACCGTCGTCCCCCGCCCGGGCGCGCTCTCGACCCGCCACTCGCCGCCCTGCTCCGCCACCCGCGCCGCGATGGCCGATAGGCCGAGGCCGGGCTCGACACCCTTGGGGTCGAAGCCGCGTCCGTCATCCCGAACGCTCAGCGAGAGGCAGCCGTCCTCGCGCAGGGCGACCCGCACCGTCGCCGCGCTCGCCCCGGCGTGCCGGACGACGTTGCCGAGCGCCTCCTCGACGATGCGGTAGACGGCCAGCCGCGGCCCGCTGGGCAGCGCGTCGCCCTGCGCCAGCCGCTCGTCCACCTCCACGTCGACCTTCACCTGCGGGTCGAGCTCGCGCGCCAGGCTGGCCAGCGCCGGCGCCAGCCCCTCTCGGAGCGTCAGCGGGTGCAGCAGATGGCTCGCGCGCCGCACGTCCTGCTCGCGCACCTGGTCGATCATCGCGCGTGCCTCCCCGACGAGCTGGCGCGCCCGGGCCGGGTCGCTCTCCCACGCCGCCTCGGCGCGGTTGAGCTGGTGGTAGGCGAGCAGCAGCCGCGTCTGCACCCGGCCGTGCAGCATCTCGGCGACCTGTGCGCGCAGCCGTTCCTGCGCCGCGTCTAGCCCGGCCGCGAACGACGCCCGCCGCTCGGCGGCGCCGCGCTCGGCGAGCTGTCGGTGCAGCGCGGCCACCCGCTCGGCCGCGATCAGCCGAAGCTGCAGCTCGTCGAGGTCGACCGGCTTGGTCAAGTAGTCGTCGGCCCCGGCGCGCATGCCCGCCAGCGCGTGCTTCTTCTCCTCGAGCACGGTCAGGATCACGAAGTAGGTGTACGGCCGGTCGGTCGCCGCGCGGACCCGGCGGCAGAGCTCGGGCCCCTCGATCCCGGGCATGATCCAGTCGCTGATCACGACGTCGGCGCCTTCGCGCTCGAACAGCGCCCAGGCTTGCTCGCCGTCCTCGGCCTCGAACGCGCTGTGGCCGAGCCCCTCGACCGCGCGGCGCAGCGCCCGCCGCATGACGCGGCTGTCCTCGGCGATTAGGATCCGCATCGGCGGCTATCGTACCGGAGAAGGCCGTTCCGCGGCCCGGGGCCACGCCGTCGGGGGGATCCTGTCGTGGAGTTCCGCGAGGTCGTGCGCCGCCGGCGCATGGTGCGCAGCTTCGAGCCGCGCCCGATCCCACCCCAGGTGGTCGACCGGGTCGTCCGAACCACGCTGCGCGGCCCCTCGGCGGGCTTCACCCAGGGCACCGAGCTGCTCGTCCTCGACGCGCCCGATCAGCTAGCGCGCTTCTGGGGCGCCGTCTCCCCCGACCGCGGGTTCGACCGCGCCGGCTGGCCCGGTGTCTACAACGCGCCGCTCGTCGTCGTGCCGTTCGCGCACAAGGCGGCCTACCTCGCCCGCTACGCCGAGCCCGACAAGGGCTGGACCGGGCCCAACGGGCTCCCTGACGAGCGCCGCTGGCCCGTCCCCTTCTGGTACGTCGACGCCGCCTTCGCCGCGATGCTCGCGCTCCTCGCCGCCGTCGACGAATCCCTCGGCGCCCTCTTCTTCGGCATCCGCGACCCCGCCGCCCTGCGCGCCGCGTTCGGCGTCCCCGACGCATTCGATCCCATCGGCGCCATCGCGATCGGCTACCCGGCCCCCGACCGCCCCTCCCGCTCGCTTCGGCGCGGCCGCCGGCCGCTCGACGAGGTCGTCCACCGGGGAAGCTGGTGAGCCTGGTGGTAGACTACCGGTGGGCTTATCCCACGGAGTGGCGAGAGTGAAGCGGGAGGGGCGTGCCGTCGAGGGCGGTGGGTTCGCGGCCATCGACGAAAAGGGGCGCTTCGCCCTGCCCAAGGCTGTCCGGAGCGAGCTGGGGATCGAGCCCGGTGGATCCGTCGCGTGGCTCGTCGTGGGCGGCACAGTCGTGCTCGTCCCGCAAGACCAGTACCTCGCCGAGCTGTCGGCCCAGGCCCAGCGCACCCTGGCGGCGGCTGGGCTGTCCGCCGACCGCATCGTCGACGAGCTGTCCGCGGCGCGCTCGCACGTCATCGAGGAGCTGTACGGTTCCGACTTCGTCGACGAGTTGGCGAAGGCCGAGGCAGCGCCGGCGTCTGACGCGCTGCCGGAGTGATCGACCGCCAGTCGCTTCGGCTGTTCCTCGATGCCGGCGTCGTCCTCCAGGGCTGTCTCGGGGACTGGGGTGCCGCCAAGGCCGTTCTCATCCTCGCCGCCACGGCACGCGACCGTTACACGATCGTCCTGGCCGAAACGGTCGCACGGGAGGTCGAGATCGCCCGCGGCCGGATCGGCGATCCCGCGGCGCGCGCCGCCGCGCGCGCCAGCTATCGCGGCTGGCTCAGACGGGTGAGCTTGGAACGCCGGCCCGCGCCGACCGTCGAAGAGATCCGAGCATACCTGCCGACGCTCCTGCCGATCCTGCGCCACGCAGATGACCTGCCAACTGCCGTCGCCGCCCTCCTGGCTCGACCCGACTGGGTGCTGGCGACGAACCAGGCACATTGGACAACGGCGCTCGAGCCAATCCTCGGGGCTCGAGTCGGGCACCCGGGCACATTCCTCCGAGAGCTAACGGCGCGCTGGTAAACGCCGGCGGTACAAACTAACGCGAGCGCACGAACGATGACCGCCGCGAACCCCTCGAATCTTTCCCGGCGCGGCCGGCGGGCAGCGGCGCGCGAGGCGGCCAAGCAGGCCGAGCTTCGGCGGCGCCAGACGGCCAGGCGGCGGTGGGTCCCGATCGCCGGCGTCGCGGTGGCGGCGATCGTGGTCGTCGGCGGGCTGATCTGGCTGGGGAACCGGCCGTCGGCGGGGACGGCCGTGGTGGCGCGCGTCGGCGTGCCGACCGACGGGATGACCGAGGGCGTCGCAACGGCGCCGGTGACGATCGAGGAGTGGGCCGACTTCCAGTGCCCGGCCTGCCGGCAGTTCTACGAGGGCGCGGAGCGGCAGCTCGAGGCCGGGCCGATCAAGGCCGGCCGCGCCAGGTTCGTCTGGCACGACCTGGCGTTCCTTGGCCAGGAGTCGGTCTGGGCGGCCGAGGCGGCGCGCTGCGCCAACGACCAGGGCAAGTTCTGGCCCTACCACGACAGGCTGTACGACGCGCAGCGTGCCGAGAACAGCGGCACGTTCGCCAAGGCGAACCTCGAGCAGCTCGCCGGCGAGCTCGGCCTCGACCGCGCACAGTTCGACCGCTGCCTCGAGTCCGACCGCCACCTGGCCGACGTGCAGGCTGACGTCCAGGCCGCCCACGCGAAGGGTGTCACCGCGACGCCGACCTTCTTCGTGAACGGCCGGAAGCTCGAGGGCGTCCCGACCGAGAGCCAGATCGAGCGGCTCATCGCCGAAGCTGGCGGCTAGCGAGGACCCGCAGCGTGTCTTCGCGGGCGCAGCGCGGACCCTCGACCGCGTCGGCCACCGTTGACCCCCGCGATCGCCGGGCCGGCCGAGGTTCCCCGGGCGCACGAGGCGCCCTCGGCATGACGGCGCGCGGGGCGACCGCGGGGCTTGCGGCCCTCGGCGCGCTGATCTCGGCCTACCTCACCTGGGTGCACTACTCCGGTGGCCTGGCGCTCTGCACCGGCGCGGCCGGCTGCGAGACAGTCCAGGCGAGCCGCTACGCGGTCGTCGGCGGCGTGCCGGTCGCGCTGCTCGGGCTGGCGGCCTACGTCGTCCTGCTCGGGCTCGCCCTGTGGCGGCCGGGGCCGGCCGGCGCCGAGACACGCCGGCTCGCCCTCTTCGGCGTCGCGCTGGCCGGTACGCTCTACTCAGCCTACCTCACCTACCTCGAGCTCGGGCCCATCGGCGCCGTCTGCCCCTGGTGCGCCACCTCGGCCGTGCTGATGCTCGCGATCCTGGCGCTGAGCGTCCGCGAGCTGGTGCGCGACCGGCCCAACTAGCGGCGCTCAGAACGGGACCGCCCGCGCCAGGTACTCCTCGCTGAGCTCGCAGCCGAGCCCCGGCCGGTCGGAGACGTGGAAGTAGCCGCCCCGCACGTCGAGCGCGGGCGTCAGCGCCTGGTTGTAGAGCTCGAGCTCCGAGTAGGCGATCTCGAGCCGGTAGAAGTTCGGCGTCGACATCATCACCTGCGCGCCGGCGACGAGCGTGATCGGCCCGGTCGCGTCGTGCGGGCTCACCGGGATGAAGAACGCTTCGGCCATCGTCGCGATCTTCTTCAGCTCGCTGATCCCGCCGGTGCGGATCACGTCGGGCATCACGTAGTCGGCGAGCTTCTGTTCGAGCACGGGCCGGAACTGCCAGCGCGTGTAGAGCCGCTCGCCGACGCAGACCGGCAGCTCGCACCGGTCGCGGAACTGGCGCATCGCGTCGACGTTCTCGGGCGGCACGGGCTCCTCGAACCAGCCGATCCGGTACGGCGCGATCGCGTTGGCGACGCGGATCGCGGTCGGCACGTCGAAGCGGCCGTGCGCGTCGATCAGGATCTCGACGCCCGGGCCGACCGCTTCGCGGATCGCCGCGACGATGTCCACCGCCTCCAGCTCGTCGACCGGGTCGTAGCTGGCGGCATGGCGGCGCAGCTCGTCGCGGTGCAGCCGGAAGGGATCGAGCTTGATCGCGCTGTGGCCGGCGTCGACCGTCGCTTTGGCGGCGCGGGCAAAGTCGTCGGCCGTCCGGCAGCCCGTGAACCAGCCGTTGCTGTACAGCCGCAGCCGCTCGTGGTAGCGACCGCCCAGCAGCTCGTAGATCGGCAGGCCGAGCTGCTTGCCACGGATGTCCCAGAGCGCGATGTCGACGCCGCTGATCATCGCCGAGACGAACCCGAGCGAGCCGAGCGAGCTGAAGCTCATGTACAGCTTCTGCCACAGGTACTCGATGCGCGACGGGTCCTCGCCGACCAGCAGCGGCCCGAGCTTGCTCGCCGCCGCGGCGACGACCGCCGAGTTCGGCCCGCTCGAAACCTGGCCGATGCCGTGGACGCCCTCGTCGGTGTCGATACGGAGGAAAACCCACGGGTAGCGCGTGCCGGGCAGGTGGTAGGCGGTGACGTCGGCGATCTTCACGGAGCGCTCCTTCTGACTGAGCCGGTCAGGCGTAGTGTGGGGGCACCTGACGGCCCGAGGCCGGGTGCACCTTGTACGGGTAGTCGGCCAGCGCCTCCAGGTTCAGGTCGGTGCCCCAGCCAGGCCCGGTCGGCAGCTTGAGATACCCGTCCTCGAAGACGAGCGGGTCGGTCGAGGCGGCCGCGCGCAGCTCACGCTCCTCCTCCATCTGCTCGAGGATGAGGAAGTTCGGGATGCTCGCCACGAGGTGGAGCGACATCAGCGTCGCGATCGGGCCGCCCGAGTTGTGGGGCGCGACGGGGACGTAGTACGTGTCGGCCAGGGCGGCGATCTTGCGCACCTCGGTCACGCCGCCGGCGTGCACGAGGTCGGGCTGGATCACGTCGGCGGCCGACGACTCGAGCACCTCGCGGAACTCCCAGCGCGTCAGGAGGTTCTCGCCGGTCGCGATCGGCAGCGGGAACTGGCGCTTCAGCTCGGCGAGCGCCCTGGGGTTCTCGCGCGGGATCGGCTCCTCGATCCAGAACGGCTTGTACTCCTCGACCGCCCTGGCGGCCAGCAGCGCCGCGCGCGGCGTGAAGCCCTCGCCGCACTCGATCATGATGTCCACGTTCGGCCCGACCGCCTCGCGCGCGGCCGCCATCCGCTCGCGCCCCTCGGCGATCACGCGCGCCTCGTCGCCGCGGTACGCGTGGCGCGGGAACGGGCTCCACTTGAATGCGGTGAAGCCGCGCCGGACCGCCTCCCTCGCCTCTGCCGCCACGTCGTCGAGCGTCTGGGCGTGGTGGATCCAGTGGGAGGCGTAGACGCGGATCCGGTCGCGGATCGGCCCGCCGAGCAGCCGGTAGACCGGCACGCCGAGCCGCTTACCCTCGATGTCCCAGAGCGCGCCCTCGAGCGCCGAGACGGCGGTGAGCAGGATCGGCCCGCCCTTCCAGCGCCAGGCGTGGTGCATGCCGTGCCAGTGCGCCTCGATCCCGGCCGGGTCGCGACCGATCAAGTAGCTGCTGGCGATCGACTGGATCGCCGCATCGACCGACTCGACGCTGCCGGGGATCGACGCCTCGCCCCAGCCGTACAACCCCTCGTCGGTGCTGACGCGCACCAGCACCCAGTTCCGCCACTGGACCCAGTGCTTGAAGACCTCGACCTTCGACACGCGCACGGCACACTTCTCCTCTCGGGCGCGGCGAGCAGCTTAACCCGCCCGGGTGACCGCCGGGGCCACCGTGCGCTATCGTGTGGCCATGTGCATCTTCTGCGGCGACCTCTCCGACCCCTTCCACGGCCTCGGGCCTGCGCCGCTGATGGTCGCTACGGTCGTCGCCGGTCGCGCCTGGCGCGGCACGGTCCGGCCGACGCTCATCCGGGACGGCCGGCCGAGCCCGCGGCCCGCCACGCCGGCCGAGGCCGACGACCTGGGCGGACCGAAGGACGAGCCATCGGGACAGTCGACGAGCCGTGGGTGGGCTGAGGAACCGGCAGCGCGCCGACGATCAGACTGTCTGACGAGCGGCAGGCCGACACTCGATCACCTGGGTCGGATTCGGGCCGTCGTTGCGCAGGCGGCCGCTCTCGCGCGCCGCCAGGAACGCGCCGGTCCAGCGCGGCAGCGCCGCCGCCGTCGCCGCGCCGTGCTCGAGCGCGGCGCTGCCCTCGGTGACGAAGACGACTCGCTCGCCGTCGGCGGCGGGCAAGTCGAGCGTGGCCCCGGGGTCGAGCACGTAGCAGGAGATGCGCAGCTCCGCGGCGCCGACCGGCGTCCAGGCGCGCACACCGGGCCGCGCGGTCGGGGCCGTGGCGGTCAGGTTGCCGATCTTGACGCGGCTGGTGTGGCCGGGTGGCGGCTTCGGCGCGGCACCGTTGCGCGACGAGTCGCGCTCGCCGCGGTAGAGCGCGTCGTCCGGCGGTGACTGGAAGCTGATCAGCGTCGCGACGCCATCGGTCAGGTTGACGGTGCCGTGCACCTCGCCCGGCGGGATGTAGGCGAGGTCGCCGGCTTTGATCGGCGTGTAGGCGTCGCCCTGGCGCACGGAGACCCCGCCGTCGAGCACGATGAAGACGTCGGCTGAGGCGTCGTGCACGTGCTGCGGGAACTCGTGGCCCGGCTGGAAGACCGAGAAGTTCATGCTGACCGACCGGGCGCCGACGTCCGGGCCGACCAGGCGGCGTGAGTCGCCGCCTCCCATCTGGAACCGCTGCGCTCTAGCTGGCTCGATGACGACGGGCATGCTGCGCTCCTTAAGTAGTCCGTAGACCGGTGGTGGCGAGGGCGTCGGCGAGCGTTTTGTAGGAGAAGCGCGCGGCATACTCGCCGTCGTAGCCAGGGGCATTGAAGATCTGGCCGCTGATCTCGATCGTGACCCATCCGTCGTAGCCGTGCGCCGCCAGCGCGCGGAGGTAGGTCGCGTAGTCGAGCTGTCCCTCCCCGGGCAGGAGGAAGCGCACGGCCGGATAGCTGCCGACCACGTCCTTCACGTGGACGCCGAGCGCGTACGGCACCAGCGCGTCGAGCGCGTCGGCCAGCGAGATCGGGATCAGTTGGAAGTGGCTGTAGTCGAAGTTGACGCCGGCGGCGCCGCCGAGCGCCCCGAGCAGCCAGCGCGCCCGCTCCGGCGAGTCGACAATGCCGCCAACGTGCGGCTCGGTCGCGAAAACGCCGCCCTCAGCCTGGGCGACGCGCGCCCAGTCGCCGACGCGGGCGAGCAGCAGGTCGCGGCCGGCCGGCCAGTCGGCGCTCTCGCCGCCCAGCGTGTTCGTCACGATCGGGCGGTCCAGGCCGAGCTCGTGGCCGAGGGCGACGATCGTGCGCAGCCGTTCCAGGTTCGCGGCGTGGCGCGCGTCGTCTGGCTCGACCACCGTCATCCCGACCACGAGCAACGAGGTGAGGGCGAGCTGCTGCTCGGCACACAGCCGCCGCAGCGCCGCGCGGTCATCCGCACTCAGCCGCTCAGGCGCGGTCGGGTAGGCAGCGCCGACGCAGAGCTCGAGCCCGTGGTAGCCGATGCCGGCGATGACGCGGACCATCTCCGACCACTGCGTGCGCGGCATGCCGTAGTTACCGTAGGCGAGACGCACAGCCTAACCCTCCGCCGTCCAATCGAAGAGCACGCCGAGAGGCGCCGCGGGCCCGCGCATCAGCTCGGCGAACGCGGCAGCCGCCTCTGCCGGCCGGTAAACCCGCTCGACGAGCGGGTCCAGCCGCAGCTTCCCCTCGGCCATCAGCCGCAGCGCGACTTCGCCGTTGCGCTGCATCGAGTGCTTCTGGAAGGGCGTGTGGTGAAGTGGGTAGCGCCACTCGTGCGCGCCGCGGAGGGTGACCATGCCGCCGCGCCAGAGATGGACCTGATTGAGGAACGGCGTCAGGTTCGTCTCGTAGTCGGCCCGCGGCGAACCGAGCAGCACGACGACGCCCTCGCCGCGCTTGCCGGTCAGCCGCGCGGCGACCTCGGCCGCCTGCGGCGTCCCCGACGCCTCGACGACGACGTCGACGCCCCGGCCGTCCGTCAGCTCCATCACCGCGTGCTCGAGGTCGGTCGCGGCGGCGTCGATCGTCTGGGGAACGCCGCAGGCCCGGGCGAGCTCGAGGCGGCGGCGGACGCGGTCCACCGCGATCACGTCGGCGCCGGCTTCGCGCAGCAGCTGTGCCGTCAGGTTGCCGACCAGCCCGAGCCCGATCACCGCGACGCGGTCGCCCAGCTCGACCTGGCCGACGCGGACCGCCGTCATCCCGACCATCGCGAGGCCAACCAGCGGGCTCGTGCGCAGGTCGACGTCGTGGCGCAAGGGCAGACGGACGCGGCTCGCCAGCGCGTAGCTGGCGTGCGGCGTGTGGCTGAAGATCCGCTGGCCGACCCGCACGTCCTCCACGGCGCTCCCGACCGCGACGACCTCGCCGACCGCGCGGTTGCCCGGCACGAACGGAAACGGAACCGTCTGCGACCCCACGACCTTGGCGATCTCCGACGCGGCGCTGACCACGCTGTAGAGCGTTCGGATCACGACGTCGTTCGGGCCGAGGTCGAACGTCTGGCGCGTCGTCTCGGTGCGCACCTCGTTCAGCCGTGGGAAGACGACCTGCGTGACGTCGACCTGCATCACCCCTTGCTCCCTGTCAATGCGATCCCCTGGACGAGCTGGCGCTGGACGAAGATGTAGAGGAGGATCGGTGGGACCGTGGCGACGACCGACGCGGCCATCAGCAGATGGGTCGTCGGCTCCCCTGGCAGCGCAACGCCGGCCTGCGCGGCGAGGAATCGCAGGCCGACCGAGAGCGTCAGCTTCTCCTTGCTCTGCAGGTAGATCAACGGGCGGAGGAAGTCCTCCCAGTCGGCCAGGAAGCCGAGCACCGCCAGGGCGAGCAGCCCGGGCTTGGAGAGCGGCAGCAGGATCGACCAGAAGATGCGGGGATAGCTCGCCCCGTCGATCTTGGCCGCCTCGTCGAGGTCGAGCGGCAGCGTGCGGAAGAACTGGCGCAGCAGGAAGATCGCGAAGGCGCCACCGCCGAAGTACGACGGCACGATCAACGGCAGGAACGTGTCGATCCAGCCCACCTGGTAGAACATCACGAAGGTCGGGATGAGCGTAACGTGCATCGGCAGCATCAACGACGACAGCACCAGCAGGAAGAGCTTGTCCCGGCCGGGGAAGCGGAAGCGGGCGAAGCCGTAGGCGACCATCGCCGCGGTGGTGACCTGGCCGAGCAGCGAGAGCACGCTGATCAGGACCGTGTTCAACAGGAAGCGCCCGAGTGGCACGACCTGCCAGATCTGGGCGTAGTTCCCCCACACCACCGGGTCTGGGATCCAGCGCGGCGGGAACTCCTCGACCTGGTAGGGCGTCTTGAGCGAGCCGGAGAGCGCCCAGACGAACGGGAACGCGAAGAGCGCCGACGCGACCCAGTAACCGGCGTAGACGGCGAGCCTCCGCGCCCAGCGCCCCGAGCCGGCCTGGCCGCGCGCCGCGGCGAACGTCCGCTCAGCCACTGCCATAGTGCACCCATCGCTCGGAGCCCTTGATCTGGAGCCACGTGAAGGCGAGCAGGATCACCAACAGCACCCAGGAGAGCGCCGAGGAGTAGCCCATCTCGAAGCTGACGAAGGCGGCGTTGTAGAGGTGCAGGACGTAGAAGTAGGTTGCGCCGGCGGGACCGCCCTGGGTCGCGACGAAGGCGGCGGTGAACGTCTGGAACGACCCGATGATCCCCATCACCAGCGCGAAGAAGGTCGCCGGCGTCAGCAGCGGGACCGTGATCGCCTGCTGTAGCTGCCACCAGGTCGCGCCGTCGACCTCCGCCGCCTCGTAGAGATGGCGCGGGATGTCCTGCAACGCCGAGAGGAAGATCACCGCGGTCGTGCCGCCGACGGCACCCCAGATCCGCAGCATCACTAGCGACGGGACCGCCCACCGCGGGTCGCCGAGCCAGGACGGCCCGTCGATCCCGGCGAGCGAGAGCAGGTAGTTGAGGACGCCGTAATGCGGGTTCAGCACCCACACCCAGACCAGGACCGCCGCGACGGCCGGCGTGATCGACGGGGTGAAGAAGAGCGCGCGGTAGACGACACGGCCCTTGATCTTCTGGTTGAGAAGGATCGCGCAGAGGAGCGCGCCCCCGACCGTCAGCGGAACGCTGAGCGCGACGTAGTAAGCGGTCACGCCGAGCGACGGCCAGAACTTCGGGTCGGCGGTGACGATGCGGACGTAGTTGGCGAGCCCGATCCACTCGGGCGGGCGCAGGACGTTGTACTCGGTCAGGCTGAAGTAGAACGAGGCGATCATCGGACCGAGCTGGAACAGGAGGAACCCGACGATCCACGGAGCGATGAACAAGAGGCCCCAGCGGGCCTCGTTCTTCGCGAGGGACCCCACCGGTCGATCCTAAGCCGGGGACTTGCCCAGGATCGCCTGGATCGCCTGGTCGACCTCGGCGACGACCGCGTCGAGCGGTTTGGTGCGCAGCCAGGCCGGCTCGAAGCCCTTCTGCAGCGCGGTGTACATCTCGGTCGCGCGGCCGTTGGCCGGGATCGGCGCCGAGCGTGGCGGCTTGTCGATCCACTGCCGGACGTAGAACTCGTACTGGGGGCTGACCAGCGCCTCTTTGGCGAGCAGCGCCTCCTGCGTCGGCAGCGGGATGTACTGGGCGTTCTGGACGCGCAGGATGCCCTCCTCCTTGGTCAGGACGCCCTTGTTCCACTCCCAGGCCAGGTCGACGTTCTTCGATTTGGCGGCGATCGTCGCCGCGTCGGCGACCAGCGCGCCGCGCGGACCGGACCCCTCGTTCGGGATCACGAACGTGTCGAACTGGAAGTCCTTGACCATGTCGCGCAGGAACGACTCGCGGTAGCCGTTGTCGTTGGCCATCATGATCTTCTGGGCGGCGAACGGCGGCTTCCAGTCCGCGACGTCGGAGGGCTGGGGCGACGCCTTGTGCACGTTGATCATCTCGTCCATCAGCTTCCAGAAGCGCTTGGCCGGTTCCGAGCTGATCTGCGACTTGGTGCCCGTCTCGTCGAGAATATCGCCGCCCATCGCGCGGACGCCGACCACGTAGCCTTCAAGGTTCGCGCGGATCCAGGACCCGAACACCTTGTTGGCCGCGTCGCTGAGCGCCTTGGCGGTGTCGACGTAGTCGGCCCACTTCCAGCCGAGGTTCGTGAGCTTGATGTTCTTCTTGTCGAGCGCGCTCTTGTTGTAGAAGAGGTAGAACGAGCTCGGGTGGGCCCCAATCGGCGCGCCGTATTGCTTGCCTTTGAAGACGAACGCCTCGACCGTGCCCGGCAAGAACGTATCGAGGTAGCTCTTGTAGTTGTCGCGCTTGATCAGGTCGTCGATCGCGAGCAGGATGCCGTTCGAGGCGAACTGCGCGAAGTACTCGATGTTCACGTTGCGGATGATGTCGGGCGGGGTGCCGGCCGCCACCGACGAGAGCACCTTCTGCGGGAACTCCTCGGGCGGGGCGGCCTCGATCGACATGGTCGCGCCGCCGTTCTTTGGGCCGAACTTGGTCTGGGTGTAGGTCTCGAGGTTCTTGATCAGCGCGGGTTGGGAGACCCAGAGCGCGCGCATCGCCGCGCCGGCCGCCGGCTTCTGCGCCGGGGCCGCGGCGGTCGGCGCGCCCGTCGGCGCTGGCGCCGTGGCGGGCTTCGTGGCCTCGGCCGGCTTCGCCGCCTCGGACGGTTTGGTCGGGACCGCCGCCGCTGTCGTCGGTTTGGCCGGCACCGCGGTGGCCGCGGCGGCCGGCGCCGCGGTTGGTGGTGCCGCGCCGCCGCAGGCCTGCAGTAACACGCTCGCGCCGAGGCCGACGAGGCCGGCGCCGACGAACGAGCGACGAGTGAGACGACGATCCGACCAGGCCATGGGCTCTACCTCTCCTCGATTCATGTAAGCGCTTACGGAGGAAGGCCATACTACTGGGCCCGGTGAAAGGCTGTCAATGGAGTAGGATGGGGCGATGTCGACCGTAAGCATTTACGACGTCGCGCGCGAAGCCGGCGTGTCCTACGGCACCGTCTCGCGCGCCCTCAACGGCCGGAGCGGCGTCAGCCCGCACACTAGGCGGCGCGTGGTCGAGGCGGTCGCGCGGCTCGGCTACGTCCCCAGCCCGATCGCCCGCGGGCTGACGCGGCGCTCGACGATCGCCTTCGGCATCGTCGTCCCGGGGATGGCCGACCCGTTCTTCATGCCGATCGCCCAGGGGATCGAGCAGGTCGCGCGTGGTATGGGCCACGCGACGATGCTTTACGACACCGGCCGCTCGGCCGCCGCGGCGGTCGAGGCAGCGGCGTTCCTGGCCCAGTTCCGTGTCGCCGGCGTGGTCGTCCTGGGCGGCAGCAACCGGCTGGACGACGAGATGGCCGAGAAGCTGGCCGGCATTCCGACGGTCGTGGCGCTTCGGCGCTCGCGCGGCGGCGTCTTCCCCGCCGTCTTCTTCGACCACGCGGTCGGCTCGCGGCTCGTGGTCGAGCACCTTCGCGCGCTCGGACGACGACGGATCGCGTTCGTCGGCGGCGACGAGGAGTCGGTCGCGGGAGTCGAGCGACTGCGCGGCTTCCGCGAGGCGATGCGTGACACCGGCCAGTCGGCCGATCTCGTGCTGCGCGGCGCCTTCACGCTCGACGGCGGCGCCGCCGCGACCGTCGAAATGCTGGCCCAGCCAGCCGGGCGGCGGCCGGATGCTATCTTCTACGCGAGCGATGCTATGGCGTTGGCGGGCATGCGGCGGCTTCGCGAAGCCGGCGTACGCGTGCCCGACGACGTCGCGGTCGTCGGTTACGGCGACATCGCCTTCGCCGCGATCGCCGAGCCGCCGCTCACCACCGTGCGCGTCCACCAGGAGCAGATCGGGCTGCTCGCCGCGCGGCTGTTGGAGCAGATGGTCGGCGGGGGGCCAAGGCCGGCCGACATCGAAGTCGGCGTGGAGCTGATCGTACGGGGTTCGTCGGCGGCGAGCTAGCCGACCCGCCTGCCGTTCTGCCCACCCTGCCGCGCGGACCCGGACCTTAATGGCGCCTTGGTGGTTCCTTTAAGGATGATTCCCATTGCTCGACCGCGACTTTGTGCCATAGTGGACGCCGTGCTCCGGTTCAGACCGCGCGTCCTTGGCGAGGGCGGCAGCTCGGGCCACGGCGGCGGCTCGGGCGGCCGGTGGCTGGTCAGCTATGCCGACTTCGTGACGCTCATGTTCGGCTTCTTCCTCATCCTCTGGGCCTCGGCCGACCCGAACCCGGAGAACATGACCCGCCTGGCCGACGCGCTGCGCAAGGCGTTCAACAACGGCGCGATGCTCGGGCAGGCCGGCAGCGGCCAGATCGCCGGACAGGGCGGCCGCGAGGCGCCGCCCCAGGTCACGCAGTTCCAGCGCATCAGCGAGACGGCCGAGGATCTCGCCGCCCAGCTCAACCTGCGGGACCAGCTGAGCGTTGGGATGAAGCGTGAGGGGCTGGTGATCACGCTCAACGACGCGCTGCTCTTCGACGTCGGCAGCGCGACGCTCAAGCCGTCGGCGCTCGACGTGCTCGGCCGCCTCGCCACCGCGGTCGACCAGTCCACGAACCGCGTCCGCATCGAGGGCCACACCGACAACGTGCCGCCGATGCCGGCGTTCCCATCGAACTGGAAGCTCTCGACGCGGCGCGCCTCGGCCGTGCTGCGCTACTTCACCGAAACGCTCGGCATGCCGGCCGACCGCTTCGAGGTCGCCGGCTACGGCGAGTTCCGTCCCGTCGCGCCGAACGACACCCGCCAGAACCGCGCCAAGAACCGTCGCGTCGAGATCGTCGTCCTGAATCCGGACAACGCCACGGCCACGCCGACCCGCGCCGCGCCTGGAGCCGGCTCAGCCGCGCCGTAGCATCCGCGCCGCCTCGACAAGGCTGCGCAGCTTGGCGAGCGCAGTGTCCGTCCCGTTGACCGGGCGATTGGCGAACGTGCCGAAGCCGCAGTCGGGGTTGAGGAAGAGCCGCGCGGCCGGGTAGTACCGAAGCGCCGCCTCGACCGCGCGGCGGATCTCGGCCGGCGTCTCGACCGTCGGGGTACGCGGGTTGACCACGCCGAGGCCGAGCTCCTTGGCGCCGAACGCCATCAGATCGCCGGCACGCTCGGTCGCGTACTCGAGCACGAGCTGCCGCACGTTCATCCGCTCGAAGTACGGCCGCAGCGGGTGGTAGCCGCCGCGCAGCAGCGTCGATTCGTCCGGGCTCCAGTTGCCGCGGCAGACGTGCAGCCCGATCCGCACGCTGTCGACGCCGTCGACGACGCGGTTGACAAGCTCGACCGCCAGCTCCAGCTCCTCGGTCGGGTCCTTGCGCGCGGCCAGCGCCGCGCACATGAACGTGCGCGTCTCGCCCTGGGTGAAGACGAGCTCGGTCAGCACCGGCTCGTCGAGCTGGACGAACGCCGCGCCAGCCGCCGCGAGCTCCTCGACCTCGGCGCGCAGCACGCGCACCACGTCGTCGCCCAGCTCCTCCTTCGTCGCGTACGCCGGGCTCGTGACCGACGGCACGTACATCGCGCGCGTCAAGAGGTAGGGCCCGGGCAGCGCGACCTTGATCGGCCTGGTCGTGTGCCTGCGCGCGAAGGCGAGCTCGTCGACCGCGAGGGGCCGGCGGCGCGCGATCCGGCCGACGCAGACCGCGTTGCTGATCGCGTAGGACGGAACGTCGAGCGCGCGCAGGATGCGCTCGAAGCCTGCCTTATCTTCGACCACGTCGAGCATCTCCGCGAGCGTCATCAGCCGGACGCCGTCGAGCTTCTCGGCGACGAAGCAGAAGAAATTATCGCGCCGCTGCTCGCCGTCGGTCACGAGGTCGAGCCCGACGTCCTCTTGGCGCGCCAGGAGCTCGGCGACCGCGCGGTCGGCGATCGCCTGGAACGCCGCGTCGTCGAGCTCGCCGCGCCGCTTGGCCCGCTGGGCACGCAGCAGCTCGGGTGGTCGGGGCCAGCTCCCGACCGTCGTGGCCGGGAAGAGAGGAAGTTGGGGCGCGGTCAGCGCGGAGCCCTCACCCTTCTCCTCGCGGAGGCCTCTGGAAGGGAGCGGGGAGCGGCGCCTCTCCCCGCGAGGAGCGGGGATTCACGCGGCCTCGAAGAAGCGCTGCCGTTCGACCGCCTCGGTCAGCGCCCCAAAGCCGGACGTGCGCCCCGGCAGCCAGGCCTTGAGTCCTTCGAGGTCCATCATGCGGCGGTGGTCGGGGTTCTCGTAGCTCATGGAGTAGAGCGCGTCGAGCCACCGCCGTTCGACCTCGGGCGGAAAGTCCTCCCGCACCGTGAAGACGCAGTGGTCGAAGCGGTCGGACGTCGCCAGGATGCGGTAGCGCTCGGGATCGATCGTGCCGTCGGCCGTCCAGGCGTCCCAGTTCAGGTCGAGCATCGCGCTCGCGTCGGCCGCGCCGCTCGCCAGCGCCCCGAACGCGTCCCGCTCGCCGCCGACGTGGTCGCCGTGCTTGCCGACCAGCACGTCGAACCGCTTGACGGCGAAGTCGCGGCCCGGCTCGAGGCCGCTGCGCTGCAGCATCCCGATCGGGATGAGCGTGGCCTGCGGCGAATCCTTCGCGCCCAACGCGACGGTGCGGCCGCGCAGGTCGGCGACCGACCGAACCGGCCCGTCGCGCCGCACGACCAGGTGCGCGGCCCGGTCGCGGTCGCTGTCGCGCATCGCGATCGCGCGGCAGCGGCCGCCCGAGCGGCGCTGCGCGTCCAGCCACGCGAGCGGCGAGTTCCAGGCGACGTCGACGTGGCCGCTCAGCAGCGCCTCCACCTGCCTTCCGTAGCTCGTGTAAAAGACCGTGTCCATCGGGACGCCGCGCGCCTCGAAGAAGTCGCGGATGATGTCCCAGATAACGGAGACCTTCGGGTCGTACAGGACGGCCCCGACGACGACCGGCTTCTCCATCAAAAGAGCTCCATGCCGCAGAGCGCGCGGCCGATGAAGTCGTACAGGTGGTCGGTGGTGGGCGCCATGACGCCCGCGGCGTGGGCGTCACGCATGTGCCGCTCGACGCTGAGCCGCCGGGCGAACGCGGCGCCGCCGCAGGCGCGCATGGCCGTCTCGGTCACGTCCAGCGCCGCTTCGGCGGCCGAGGCCTTCGACTCGAGCACGAGCAGCATCGTGGTCGGACCGGGATCCTCGACCGCGTCGATCGCGCTGACGAGGTGGGCGCGCGCGCGGTCGGTGCGGATGCGCATCTGGGCGAGCCGCGCGCGCTGCTCCGGGAGCGAGGCGAGCGCGGCGTCGAGGTACTCGATGCGCGCAGTCGTCAGGTGCCGCTGTGTCGCCGCGACCGCCGCCTCGGCGATGCCGACGCTGACCGCCGCGTTGCCGAGCTGGAACACCGGCAGGATGCTCAGCATCAGATCGAAGCCCTTGCCGGGCTCGGAGAGCGCGCGGTCGTCGCCGAGCTCCACGCCTTCGAGCGCCATCGGCGCGCTCGCGTTGCCGCGCATGCCGAGGCCCATCCAGGCACCCGCCACGCTCAGACCGCCGTCGTCGCGCGTCACGAGGTAGAGCGTCGACTCGGTCGGTTGGGCGGCGCCCGGGCGTTGGGTGGACACGACGTAGCCGTCTGCCTGGCCGGCCGACGTGACGAACGACTTCTGGGCGCTCAGCGTGACGCGGCCGTCCACCTGGGTGGCCTGGCTGACCGGCGCCCAGAAGTGGCTGCGCGAGGCGCGCTCGCTCCAGGCGAGCGTGCTGAGGTGCTCGCCGCGGGCAGCGGCGCGCAGGTACCGCTCGGTCTTGGCCGGCGCCGCCAGGTAGCAGGCGACGCCGCACAGGTGCATCAGATAGACCATCGCCGTCGAGGCGCAGCGCTGGGCGACCTCGTCGAGCACGGCGCAGGCGACGCGCGGCCCCTGGCCCAGGCCGCCGAGCTCGGCCGGGATCGTCAGGCCGAGCAGGCCCGCCGTGCCGAGCGCCTCGATCGAGGCACGCGGGAAGATGCCCTCGGCGTCGACGCGCTCGGCGTTCGGGCCGATCACGCGCCCGGCGACCTCGCGTGCGCGCTCGACGATCGCCTCTTGGTCGGCGTTCAACCGGTACATAGAGGTTGCTCCTTCTCTTGTTTCAGTCCCTGGCTCTGTTTCAGTCCCTGGCTCTTGTTGGAGTACCTGGCGGTGGGAAAGCCGAGCGAGGAACGTCGGCTGTCGCGCAACGACCGGCGCGAGCGTGTCTGTCGACGCGGTCCGGAATCCTCGCTGCGCTCGGAACGACGCACGACGGTCACGTCGTCGTGAGGCTCAGGTCGAGCTCGACCGCGCGCCGGAGCACGCCGACGAACGGCGAGCGGGTGAGCGCCTCTTGCCACGCCCCGTCGAGCAGCTCGCCGGGGTCGGCGTCGGCGTAGACGCGCGCGACGATCCGATCGAGGCCGGGGTGGCCTTCCTCGCCGACCACGCCGAGGTAGGTCAGCGGGTTGTCGAGCGTGCCGGTGACGACCGCCTCGACGTGGTCGACGGCAACACGGCGGCGGCGCGCGGCGCGCTGCAAGCCGACGACCAGGTCCGCGCCGAACGCGCCGAGCACATACTCGATCCCGGCGACGGCGTCGGCCTCGGCGTCGAAGACGATCGGCTCGCCGACCGCGAACTGGTGCTGCCGGGCGTGGGCCATGGCGCGGCCGCGGTCGGTCGACCGGACGCGCACGTGCCAGGCGAACTCATCCAAGGCGAGCTCCTTCGTGCGGAGTGGACGGACGGCACCGCCGCCCGTCCAGCCCGGGCGAGGGCTTACCTAGCCACGGACGAGCCGAGACCAGCGGTGCGAGGGCGCGCTGCCAGCGGCCCAGCGGAGCACTCAGACGCGGTCTCGCACGCCCTCACCCCCCTTCCGGTCCCTGATGGAATACGACGCGTTCGCGTCTCGAACACGCCACGCGCCGACGGATAGGAGCTTCGCGCATGATACCGCGGCGGGCCGCCTGCGCGTCCGCCGAGACCGGCCGGCGGTGCTTCGTCGCCGCGCTCGTCCAGCGCGCCCGGGCGATCCTGGTCGAGGCCTTCCCGATCGAGGCGCGGGCACGCGGGCCGCCGCATGACCGGGTGGGCCGGCGACGAGTGGGGCCGGTCCGGCCCGCCGCTACTTCTTGAAGAAGAACTGCTGCGGGTTGATCAGCCCGTAGTCGCGCAGCAGGTCGTTCTGGATGTAGCCGCCCTTGACGTTGCGGAAGTTGTTCTTCGCGATCATCGGCTGGACCTTTTCGCCGACCGTGCCGATCGCGAACGGCGTCTCCCGGTGGACGGCGATGATGTCCTGGAAGTAGGCGTTGCGCTTCGCCTCGTCCGGCTCGACCAGCGTCTTCTCCCACAGCGCCCAGATCTTCCGGATCGGGTGGTCCGGCGGCGGCTCCTCTTTCTTGTAGGGGGACTTGTCGTACCAGTGGCCGTAGGCGGGTGCCCACGGGTTGTCGTCGAGCGTCCCCAGCCACTGGCGCGGGTCCGCCTTGCAGACGGTGGCGCTGTCCCAGACGAAGCCGCCGCCGATCTCGACCTCGGCGTTGTGGTCGCGCTCCTCGTAGATGCCGCGCTCGTAGACCTTCGTGCTCGTGCGCACGCCGATCGCGTTCCAGTACTTCTTGACCAGCTCGTGCGCGTCGGCGCCTGGCGTGCCCTGCGGCGACATGTGCTCGATGGTGACCTCGAGCGGCTTGCCGTCCGGCCGCACCCTGACGCCGTCGCCGCCCCTCTTGAGGCCGAGCCCGTCGAGCAGCTCGTTCGCCTTCTTCGGGTCGTACTGCGCCCAGGCCTGCTCCATCCCCTCGTCGTACTCGGGCGAGCCGCGCACCGGCGCGTACTGGCGCGGGCGGCCGAGCCCGTTCCAGACGACGTCGTTGATCTCCTTGCGGTTGATCGCCAGGCTCAGCGCCTGGCGGAAGTCTGGCGTGTCGAACAGCTTCCCGAGCACCTTGTCGGGCGTGTTGACGTTCGGGTGGTAGGCATCGGTCGAGCCGGCGCGCCAGTTCAGTGTGCGGTAGCCGCCCTTGGCCTCGTTCTCTTTGTAGAAAGTGTAGGCGCCGGCGTCGAGCCCGCGCATCTGCATGTCGATCTTGCCCGAGGCGATCCAGAGCTTGAAGACCTCGTTCTGGTCGTAGTAGGCGTGCTCGATCGCGTCGATGTACGGGAGCTGGTTGCCGGCCGCGTCGACCTGCCAGTAGTAGGGGTTGCGGACCATGACGCAGGGGTCGGCCGGCGTCGGCTTGTCGATCTTCCAGGGGTTGATGACCGGCAGCTCGGGGTTGAGGAACCAGAAGGCGATCGGGCCTTCGAGCGTGCCGGCCTTGCCCCAGAGGTCGACCCACGACGACAGCTTGCGGTCGGCCGCCAGCTTGTCGAGCTCTTCCTTCTTGGCGTACTTGGGATGGAACTTCTTGAGATAGTGCGAGGGCGCGATCAGCGGCGCCGAGGCGCGCAGGCCACCGCCCTGCTTGGCGATGGTGATGGGCAGCAGCGGGTTCGGGGCCGGGAACTTGACCCGCGCCGTGTACCGGTCGACGATCGTGAGCTCGGCCGGCTTGTAGTCGCTGCCGACCTTCTGCTGGACCATGAACGAGGGAAGCGGCGAGATGTCCTTATCGAGCGCGACGTCCTCCCACCAGAAGCGCGTGTCGTCGGTGGTCAGCTCGACGCCGTCGGACCACTTGATGCCCTTGCGGAAGTAGAAGGTGAACTCCGTCCCGTCTTTGCTCTGCTCCCACTTCTCGACCAGGTTGGCGACCAGCTTGATCGTGTTGGTGTCGGGCGCGTCCCACTCGATCAGCGTCTCCTCGGTCAGCTTGTTCGGGCCGACCCGATCGGAGAGTCCCCTGTAAGCGCGGTGCCACACGCCGCCGTACTGGCCGATCTCCTCGATCACGTTGACGACGCGCGGGTTGTCGGGCAGCCGCTTCTCGACCGGCGGCAGCTTGCCGTCCTTGACGAGCTGGGCGAGCTGCGGCGCCTCCTTGTAGGTGCTCGGCCCCGGCCTGGTACCGGCCGAGGTGGCGGTCGGCTGGGCGCTCGTGTCGAGCTTGAGAGCGGGCGCCAGCGTCGCGGTCGCCGCCACAGGTGCCTGGGTGGGCGCGGCTGTCGGCTTGGCGTTGGCCGGCTGGGCCCCCACTTGCGGGCTGGGAGCCCCCGGCGTCGGCGCGCCACAGGCGGTGACCGCCGCGGTCGCGGCGGCGTAGGCGGCCAGCTTCAAGAAGCGTCGACGATCCATTGTTCCGTTCCCCTTCCGGCGCCCAATCTACCACGCGCCCAGGCGCCCCGCTGTCGGGTCGTCCGAGGCAGGCGTCACGAGAAGAGCGTGACGACGCCGGCGGCGACGAGGGCGACCGCCCACACGACGTCGAGGTTGAGCCAGGCGGTCCGGAGCACGGCCAGCCCGACCTTCTCGTAGACGACCAGCGCCACCGCGGCCATCGACGCCAGCATCGCCAGCGTGTGCAGGACGACCGCGGCGGCGTCCTCGACGACCGTCGCGGTCGCGGGGTTCAGTCCCGGGAAGTCGTGCGCGAGCGGGTCCTCGGGCGCGGGCGGTGCCATGCCGAGGAGCACCGGCACGAGCATGAGTCCGGCGCCGTGGGCCGTCGACATCAAGAACGACCAGACCGCCAGCTCCCACGGCGTGATCCGCATGCCGACCCAACGGAAGTGGGCGCGCGGCCGAGCGAGCCGGAAGGCGCCGAACAGCAGGAGCACCAGCGCCGCCGCGATCCGCAGCGCGCCCGGGTCGATCAGCGCGCCGGCGGCGGCGACGAGCGCGACGACGAGCCCGACCGACGCCTCGTGGCCCAGCGCGATCGCCGGCAGCGCGCGCAGCACCGCCGCCCGGCTGCGCTCCTGCAGGCCGAGCGCGACGGCGAAGAGCCAGCCCATGGCGGGGTTGACGCCGTGGTAGGCGCCGAGCAGCCCCAGCGCCAGCCACGGCCAGCCCCCGCTCACGGGTAGCAGTACGAATCCGAGGAGGCGTCGCCGCCCTGAAGGCGGACCTGGTGCGGCCGCTCGCCCTCGAACGGCACGAAGAAGTTGGGGTCGACCGTGAGCCCGCCGTTAGGGTCGGCGTCGAGCTTGACCGCCCAGCCCCGGATGCCCTCGGGGTAGAACTGCGCGTCCCAGCTCTTGTAGAGCGAGTTGGTCAGGTACACCCGCCGCCCGTCGCGGCTCACCTCGACCATCTGGGGCCCGCCGTTCAGTGGTCCGTCTTTCGGGTGCGGTGCACGCGAGACGATCCCGCCGAGGCGCACCTTGCCGGTCTGCCTCGGGTGCAGCGGGTCGGACACGTCGTACTGCAGGAAGTCGCCGGTGCCCCAGCAAGAGACGTAGAGGAACTTGTCGTCGAGGCTCAAGTTGATGTCGGTGACCAGCGGCGGGACGGCGCCGAACGGCTTGAGCGCGGGCGGGAGCTGGTCTGGATCGGCCGGCTCGGCCGGGATCTCGATCACTTTGTGCACGCCCCACGTGCTGCCTTCGAGCCGCCAGAGCCAGATCGAGGCGGACAGGTCCTTGAGCGAGACGACGACGCCGACGAAGCCGTAGGGCTTGGTTGGGTCGTGGGCTGGGCGCAGCTCGAGCACCATCTGCTGTTCGGCGCCGAGGTCGATCGCCTCGAGGTGGCGGCGCTTACGCAGGTCCCAGACGTGGAGCTGGTGCCCGTACTTGCCGAACAGCTCGGGGTTGACCCCGCCCTCGACCATGTTCGGCGTGCCCCACTCGCTGGTGATCAGCGTGTCGTAGCCGAGGTGCCACCAGAAGTCGTAGGCGAGCTCCTGCGGCCCGCGGTCGACCTCCCATCGGCCGAGCACGTCGAAGGTCTCGTGGTCGAGCATGAAGAGGCCGCCCGGCGCGTCCCCGTCGGGCGCGCCGAGTGCGCTGAAGTAGATGCCCTCCGGGCCGCAGTGGCTGGTGTGCGGGCGGCTGTAGCCGGCCCGGCTGGCGAGCTCCTCCGGCTCGATCACCTTGACGATGCGCGGCTGCCGCGGGTCGGGCTTTATGTCGACCACGTGGATGCGCGACGATCGCAGGCCGGGCACGAGCAGGTAGCGCCGCTCGACGTGCGGGTGCGGCGCGTACGGGCAGAGCGAGGCGCTGCACGCGTTCCAGCCGAAGTGGTGCAGCTCGTCCCCGGCGTTGGGCATCTCGACCCGACCGACGACCTGGCCGTAGCCGGACGACCCCGGGTTGACGTCGAGCACGCAGAGCGCGTCCGGCTTGCCGTCGTCGTTCGGGTTCAACGTCACCACGAACGCGAGCTCCTCGGGCGGGGCCCGCATCGCCATCCGCGGCGACGGGTAGAAGGTCGGATCCGGCCGCATCAGCGCCACGATGTTCCTCCTCGGGTGGATGGGCACCTGACTGCAAGTGTGGCGTCGGCCCGCCGCGGGGTCAACCCGACCGAGCTAATGCTGGTGTTGGTGCGCGCGGCGCGGGGTCAGGTCGCAGGCGAGGCAGTCGTCCTCGCAGGCCGAGCAGTGCGTCTCGAGCGTGGCGTGGGCGATGCCGTGGCGGTCGGCGAGGACGTGCTTGACCCGGCGGACGACGTCGACGACGTCGCGGTTGGTCGCCGTCTCCGGGTTCTCGACCACCAGGTGGGCCGAGAGCGCGTGGAGGTTCGACGCGAGCGACCAGACGTGCAGGTCGTGCATGTTGCGCACACCCGGGACCGCCTCGACGTCGCGCACGAGCTGCTCCATCTGGACGCCGCCGGGCGTCGACTCCATCAGGATCGCGACCGCCTCGCGCAGGATGCCCCAGCTCGACCAGAGGATGAACGCGCCGATGAGGAGCGAGACGACCGGGTCCCAGAGCGTCGCGCCCGTCAGCCAGACGAGCACGCCGGCGAGGATGACGCCGACCGCGGCGACCGCGTCGCCGACCATGTGGACCAGGGCGGCGCGCACGTTCAGGTCGCCGTGGCCGTGGTGCAGCGCCCGCGCGATCGCCAGGTTGAGCGCGAGAGCGACCGCCGCGACGACGATCACTGGCAGGCTCTGGACCGGTTCCGGCTGCACGAGCCGCTGGTAGCCCTCGTAGAAGATGTAGCCGGCGACGAGCAGCAGCGTCGCGGCGTTGGCGAGCGCGGCGAGGACGCCGACGCGGTGGAAGCCGTAGCTCTTCGCCGCCGTGGCCGGCCGGGTGGCCATCCGGAACGCCCAGGCGCCGAGCACGAGCGCGGCGACGTCGACGAGGTTGTGCCCGGCGTCGGAGACGAGCGCCAGGCTGTTCGCCCACCACCCGGCCGCGGCCTCGACGACCACGAACGCGCCCGTGACCACGGCCGCGGCCCAGAGGCGTGTGCCCGTCGCCGGCCCGTGGCTATGCATCAACAAAGACCGTAAATTGAGACGTTAGCTCGAAAGATCGAGCGTTAAGCGATTTCGTAACACCCAATTGTACCGCTTAGCCACTCTTGCCGGCGACGCGCATCGTTCGGAAGTCCCGCCGGCTCGACTCCGAGACGGCCCCGTCGGCTAGCAGGCGGCGCCTTGTGTGGCGGCCGCTCCGGGCCCCTGCCCGATCTGGCGGCGGCGCGACCGGCGCACCGGCGGCCTCCCCGGCTCCTTCGGGCGCCCGGTATAGTCGCGCCTGAAACGGGGGGAAACAGGATGCAGCTCGGCGCCGTCCTCTCACAGAACGAGATCTCCGACCTGGGCGCGATCCGCGCCTACGCCCAGGCGGTCCAGGAGCTCGGCTACGACTTCCTGGTCGCGGCCGACCACGTCGTCGGCTCGGAGGCGGGTGCCCACCCCGAGCTCGAGCGCGTCTACCCGATCGAGAACGTGCTGCACGAGCCGCTCGCGCTGTTCGCGCACCTGGCCGCGGCCGCGCCACGCCTCGGCTTCCTCACCAGCGTGATCATCCTGCCGCAGCGGCAGGCGGCGCTAGTCGCCAAACAGGCCGCCGAGGTCGACCTGATGTGCGGCGGCCGCTTCCGGCTGGGCGTCGGGATCGGGTGGAACCCGGTCGAGTTCGAAGCGCTCGGGACGCCCTTCAAGAACCGCGCGCGCCGGTTCGAGGAGCAGATCGAGGTGATCCGTCGGCTGACGTCGGAGCGCGTCGTGACCTACCGGGGCCGCTACCACGCGCTCGTCGCGGCCGGGATCAACCCGCGGAGCGCCCAGCAGCCGATCCCCATCTGGATCGGCGCGTCGGCCGAGCCGGCGGTGCGGCGCGCGGCGCAGATCGCCGACGGCTACCTGCCGCTGCGGCCGCTCGAGGGCGGCTGGGGGGCGACGATGGAGAAGCTGCGGGGCTGGCTGCGCGAGGCCGGCCGCGATCCCGCCGGGTTCGGCGTCGAGGGGCGGCTCGAGGCATCGAAGGGCACGCCCGACGACTGGGCGAGGGCGATCGAGGTGTGGCGCGGCTTCGGCGCCTCGCACCTCTCGGTCGGCACCGGCGGCCTCGGCGGTGCCGACGCGCAGATCGCCCGCCTCCGCGAGGTGCGCGAGCTGATCGGCCGCTAGCCCCAATACGGTTCACTTAGGGTCGCCGATCGCGCGGTCCGGCCCCGCCCACGTCCCCTCTCCCTCTGGGAGAGGGCCAGGGTGAGGGCGTCCCCCGCGGCCACCGGTGCCTAAGTGAACCGTATTGTGGCTAGGCCGCGGCGGTGGCGTTCGGCTCCGCGCCGAGGCGGACGCGGCTGGCGGCCGCGCGCAGGGCAGCCACACCGTCGAGCTCCCAGAGCTGCCAGACCCAATGGGCGAGGCCGGCCGGGGTGTAGCCGTCGAGCTCGCCGGGGAGGCGCCACGACTCGACGTAGCGACCGACGACCAGCCGACCATCGGCGAGCAGCGCCTCGTGGACGTCGACGCTCGGCCAACGGTCCGCGTGGACGCGCAGGATCGCGGCTTCTTCGGGCCATGGCAGATCGAACCAGCCCCACAGCCGCAGCTCGCCGGCGAGCACCGGCGGCAGCTCGTTCTCGATCGTCGCGAGCGCGGCGGCCTGTTCGGCCGGATCCCAGGTTTGGAGCCGCGCGCTCGGCCAACGGAGCCAGTTGCACGCCATCGGTCGCCCCCCCAACGTCGAGCTTGTTTCGAGGCTAGACGCGCCGTGTTACCGCGGCATTAAGGAACGGCAGACCGAGCGCCGACTGTGGGGCTAGCGGCAATGCGGTTCGCTTGAGCACCGGCGGCCGCGGGGACGCCCTCACCCTGGCCCTCTCCCAGAGGGAGAGGGGACGTGGGCGGGGCCGGACCGCGCGATCGGCGACCCTAAGTGAAACGTATTGAGCCTAGCCGCCTCCGCCGCGGCCGTGCGGGTAAGATGTGCTCAGCACCGACGGAGGATGCCCGAATGCACCCGGTACCGGCCCGCGAACACGCCGGTCTGCGCGAGACCCCCGGCAGCGCAGCCAACGATCTCTTGAGCGCCATCGGCCTCGCGATCGTCGCCGCGATCGACCTGATAACTTCGCTGATGTACGGCTTCTCCGCGACCGCCCATTAGTCCCAATACGGTTCACTTCTTACGCACCGGCGGCCGCGGCGGACGCCCTCACCCTGGCCCTCTCCCAGAGGGAGAGGGGACGTGGGCGGGGCCGGACCGCGCGATCGGCGACCCTAAGTGAACCGTATCGCCGTTAGGCGCGGCTCAAGCTGACCCGCTCGCGGGCGATGTGGACCCCCGCGGCGCGATCGGCACGCGCCAGGACGGGGTGCCGTCGCTCCCCCGAGACGCGCGGGTAGGCGCCGGCACGGCTCGTACCAGGGAGGCCCGTGGGGCGGCACGAGATCGCTTGGGCAGTAGGTGCGCGCTTCCGAGGGGCCGCGCGGCCAGGAGCTTCAGCCGGGGCGCCGACCACCCGCGCTCGACGCGTCCGCGGCGGTCGGGTTCCTGGCTCCGCTGCGGTGCGACAACCCGGGGCGGCCGAGCCGCGCGGCTCCGGCCACGCCGCCGACGTCGACGCGTCCGTCCCACTGGCCGCGCGCTCGCCGCCAGGGTCGACTGCGTCCGGAGGCGGTAACATCGGTGCGGAGATGGCGATGCAGGGCGACACCTGGGCGAGCGGGGCGGCGTACGAGCCGTACGTTGGGCGCTGGAGCCGCCTGGTCGCGCGGAAGCTCCTGGCCTGGCTAGCCATCCCATCAGGCCAGCGCTGGCTCGACGACGGCTGCGGCACCGGCGCGCTCAGCCAGACGATCCTGGCGCAGGCCGCGCCGCGCGAAGTCGTCGGCGTCGACCTCTCGGCCGGCTACGTGGCGTACGCCCGCGAGCACGTGGTCGATCCACGCGTCCACTTCGAGGTAGGCGACGCGCGAGCGCTGCCGTTCGCGGCCGGCGCGTTCGACGCGGTCGTCTCCGGCCTGATGCTGAACTTCGTCCCCGAGCCGGCGCTGGCGGCGGCCGAGATGGCCCGGGTCGCGCGCGGTGGCGCGACGGTCGCCGTGTACGTCTGGGACTACGCCGGCAGCATGGAGCTCATGCGCCACTTCTGGAACGCCGCGGTCGTGCTCGACCCGGCCGCGCTCGAGCTGGACGAGGGGCGCCGCTTCCCGCTGTGCCACCCCGACCCGCTGGCCGCGCTCCTCCGCGGCGCCGGGTTGGCCGACGTCGAGGTGCGGGCGATCGACGTCCCGACCGTGTTCCGCGACTTCGCGGACTACTGGGCGCCGTTCCTCGGGGCCCAGGGTCCGGCGCCGGGCTACGCCATGTCGCTGGAGGAGCCGCGCCGCGCCGCGCTCCGCGAGCGCATCCGCTCGACCCTGCCGGTCGAGCCCGACGGTTCGATCCGCCTGATCGCGCGGGCCTGGGCCGTCCGCGGGAGACAGTGAGCAGTGGCGGGACGAGCCCGCCCGCCAGCTGATCGCCCGCGCGTTCCCGCGCCTCTCCGAGCCCGAGGCGTTCGTCAAGGCGGGGCGTGCACCGCGGGGCGTGTTCGGCGCGCCGGCCACCCTCATGCCGCCAACCTCCACAGGCCGCGCGCTGCGAGCGGGCGTCGCCGAGCTCGCGAGCGACGCGGCGCCACCCCCGAGCTGGTCCGGGACGCCGAGGCCGCGCTCGCCTTCGCCCGCGCGCAGCGGGTCGAGATCGCCGGCTGGGACCCGATCGAGTGGCCGCCGAGCCTCACCGATCCCCTACTATCCGGCTCCGTTATGCCGAGACACCTCCCGCCGCTGCGCGTCGATCCTCAGCTGCACGAGCGCGTGTGGGGCGGCCAGCGGTTCGAGGCGCCCGGCAAGACGATCGGCGAGGTGTGGATCGTCTGGGAGGGCGACCGCGTGGTCGGCGGCCCGTACGCGCGGCGCACGCTCGGCGAGCTGGCGGCCGAGCTCGGGCCGGCGCTGGTCGGCACGGCGCGCCACCAGTCGACGTTCCCGCTGCTGATCAAGCTGCTCGACACCCGCGAGTGGCTCTCCATACAGGTCCACCCCGACGACGCGGACGCCGTCGCGCTCGAAGGCGCCGGCTACGTCGGCAAGACGGAAGCGTGGCATGTGCTCGACGCCGAGCCTGGCGCGCAGCTCATCGCCGGACTGCGGCCTGGCGCCGACCGCCAGGCGCTGGCCGGCGCGCTCGGGGCGAACACGATCCTCGACCTCGTCGCCTACCGGTCCGTACGGGCGGGCGACACCATCTACATCCCGGCCGGGACGATCCACGCGCTCGGCCCGGGGCTGCTGATCTACGAGGTGCAGCAGAGCTCGGACATCACTTACCGGGTGTTCGACTGGAACCGGCCGCCGAGCGCCGGCCGGCCGCTGCACCTGACGCAGACGCTGGCGGTTGCCAACCCGGCTGCCGAGGTGAGCGTGCTGCCGGCGCCCGGCGGCCCGGGGCCGGCGCACGACGAGCTGGTCGCCTCGTCCTACTTCGTGCTCGAGCGGCTGGCCGCCTCGACCGGCTGGAGCGTCGAGCTGGATACCGGCGGCGCGTCGTTCCACGCCCTGACGGTTGTCGAGGGTCGCGCGGACGTGGTCGTCGGCGACGTCCGCGAAGAGCTCGCGAGGTTCGAGACGATGCTCGTCCCGGCGGCGACGGGCGCGTACCGCGTCGAGTCGCCCGGTGCTTTCCAGGCACTCCTGAGCCGCTTGCCCTAACTTCTCGCCCTCAGCGAGGATGGCCGCGCGCGCCGGGGCGGCGAGCTTACTCCCAGAGCAGCTCGCGCTTGCCGCAGCAAACGACGTCGGGGGCTTGACGCCGGCGCGCTCCAGCGCGGCCGTGACGCCCACGCGGTCGAGCACCCGGCGTGGGGCATCGGACGGGTACAAGGCCACGCCCCCCGACCCGCGCAGGTCAAACCCCACCCTCGCCACCCCAGAGGGTGATGGGGATCAGGGGCCGCGGTACCATCGGCCCGCCGTGCCCGCGCTCCCGTCCGGCCCATTAGCCTCGCTCGTCGTCTTCGCCGTCGGCGTCGTCCTGGCCGTCTGGGCCACCGAGCGGCTGCTCGAGGGTCTGGTCGGGCTGGCGCGGGCGGCCAGCCTCTCGGCGTTCGCGGTCGGCGCGCTGCTCTCCGGCTTCGAGGCGGAGAACGTGGCCGTCGGGTTGGCGGCCGGGGTAGATGCGGCGCCGGAGGTCGCGCTCGGCACCGTCTTCGGCGGCGCGACCTTCCTGGTCTGCGTCGCGCTCGGCCTCGGCGGCGTGCTCTACCCGCTGCGCGTCGAGCTGCCGCGCGGCGTGCTGCTGGTCTTCGCCGCAACACCCGTGGCCGCCGGCCTCGCCGTGCTGGGCGGCCGCACGCCGCGGCTGGCCGGGCTCGTGCTGCTCGCACTCTTCGCCGCGGCGATGGCCTACCTCGTGTTGGCTTCCCGCCGCCACGAGTTCCTCGACCCGGACGAGGTCGAGGAGGCGCTCGAGAAGCCACGCTCGGGCTGGGCCGCGCTCGGCCTGACCGTCGTCGGCACCGCGGTGATCGCCGTCGGCGGCGAGCTGGTCTCGACCGGTGCGGTCGGCGTGATCGCCGGGTTCGGCGTCCCGGCCGGGCTGATGGGCATGGTCGTCACGCCGGCGGCGATCGAGCTCGAGGAGGTGATCCGCCAAGCGGTGCCGACCCGCGAGGGTCGCCCCGAGGTGAGCGCCGGCAACCTCGTCGGTACGCTCCTCTACTTCGTGCTCTTCAACCTCGGCCTGATCGCGCTGCTCACACCGGTCGACGTCTCCCCGCGCGTGCGGTTCGTCGACTGGCCGGCGCTCGCCGTCACGACGTGGCTCGCGGCGTTCTTCCTCGCGCGCGGTAAGGTCGGCCGGGTCGAGGGCGCGATCCTGCTGGCCGCCTACACCGCGTACGTCGCCCTCCACCTCGCGGCGCTCCCTTTCGGCTAAGCGGAGGCCCAGCGGGCCCTCCTGCCACGATGGTTCGTACAACGGCGCCCACGAGCCGCCGCCGAACGTGCCGTCGAAGCGGCTACTCCCCCAGGAGCGGGTCGCGGATGTAGACGCCCAGCGTCAGCGTGCGCACCAGCTCGTCCCAGACCGGCAGGAAGCGTGGCTCGTCCTCCGGCCAGTACGACATCGTGATGATCGCGTGCGACCGCGGCCCGCGCGCGAAGACCTGGCGGGAGCGCGCCTCGCGCCGCTCGCGCTTGTCGAGGAAATGGCTCTCGCGCCAGACCAGCTCGGCGCCGGGCCGCTTCTCGTAGTGCGCCTCGCCGCGCCAGAGCGTATCGGGGTCCTTCTCCTTGCCCGCGTCGTCGTAGAGCTGCGTCAGCGGCAGGCCGCTCCAGTCGATCCCCGGCGGATGGTGGAAGACCGACACCTGGATGAGGCAGTCGTCCTTCGGCTTCTTCTTGTCGCGGAACTCGACGTCGCACTGCTCGCCAGGCATCTTCATCACCCAGTCGGCCGGGACGTCGAACCGCACGTCGCCGCGGTTGGCGACGAAGATCTTGTAGCCGGGCTTGCAGCGCCAGCCGTGGTGGGCTGGCATCTTGTAGACCTCGCGCCGGAACTTCTGCTTTCCCATCGCTCGGGCGAAGGATAATCCCCGCACCAACGCGGCAGGAGACGAGAGTGCAGCGGCTCAAGGATCAGGTGGCGATCGTGACCGGCGGGGCGCAGGGGATCGGCGGCGCGACCGCCAGGCGGTTCGCCGAGGAGGGCGCCCGCGTGCTGATCGCCGACGTCGACGAGGCGGCCGCGGTGGCCAACCGCGACCGCATCCGCGAGGCGGGCGGCACCGCCGAGCTCCTCGTGACCGACGTGTCGAAGCACGACCAGGTCCGTGCGATGGTCGAGCGGGCCGTCGAGCTGTGGGGTGGGCTGCACCTGCTCGTCAACAACGCCTACGGCGGCGGGCGCGGGCAGCAGGGCAGCGCGGTGGAGGTGAGCGAGGAAGGGTGGGACCACGGCATGGCGCTGCTGGTCAAGTCGATGTTCCTCGCGGTCAAGTACGCCGCGCCGCACATCCAGCGCGCGGGCGGCGGCGCGATCGTCAACATCGCCTCGGTCCACGGCCTCCTGATGGCGCCGGGCAAGCTCGTCTACGAGGCCGGCAAGTCGGCCGTCATCGGCCTCACGAAGCAGATGGCCTGCGACTTCGGGCCGGTCGGCATCCGCGTCAACTGCATCTGTCCCGGCCACATCGTGACCGAGCGCATGGCGCGCCGCTGGGGCGACAACGCCGAGGGCCTCCAGTTCTTCGACCAGCAGTACCCGCTGCGCCGCACCGGGAAGCCGGTGGACATCGCCAACGCGGTCGTCTTCCTCTGCTCCGACGAGGCGTCGTTCATCACGGGCCACGCGCTCGTCGTCGACGGCGGGCTGACGATCCAGCTCCAGGAAGACCTGGGCGTCCACCTCGCCAAGTACGCCCAGGCGCGGCCGGACCTGCGGTTCCCGTATTGACCGCGCGGTGGGGCGCGGGAGCGCTGGCGGACCGACGTGGCCGAGGCACGGAGACGCGCTCGGGACCGAACCTCAAGCGATGATCCAGGCGCGCCCCCGCGAGGCGATCAAGAAGCACCTGGGTGAGGCAGTGCTCCGGGCGATCGGGAGCTTCGACCTCGACGTCGCCGACGGCGACCTCGCCGAATGGCGGCGGGACCGCGCGTTCGAGTGAGCGACCGCTCCCAAGGGGAGCTCGACCTCGTCGGTGGCTCGGTCTGGGATCCGCTGCTTCCGAGTACGGCCGATGTTGCGAGTAGCGTTGCGCCTTTTGCCTGGTGGTGGCTCTACCCGCGGCGGAGAATCGGCGCGATCGGTCGCCGAATGGCTGCAGCCGACACGTGACCGCCGATCCACGCGAGGAGAAAACACCGATGTCAGTCGTGGCACCCGGCAGTGCGTCGACGCGCTACGCGCTCGACCAAAGCCTGATCGACCGCTGCGGCGAGCGCGCCGCCACCTACGACCGTGACAACACCTTCTTCTGGGAGGATTTCCACGAGCTGCGCGAGGCCGGCTACCTGAAGATCGCGGTCCCCACCGCCTTCGGCGGCCACGGACTGTCGCTGGTCGAGGTCGTCCGCGAGCAGCGACGCCTCGCCTACCGCGCGCCGGCCACAGCGCTCGCCACCAACATGCACCTGTTCTGGACCGGCGTGGCCGCCGACCTGCTCCGCCGGGGCGACGCGTCGCTCGGGTGGCTGCTGCAGGAGGCGGCCGACGGCGAGGTCTTCGCCGCCGCACACGGCGAGGCCGGCAACGACCTGCCGCTGTTCCTCTCGACGACCAGGGCCCAGCGCGTCGAGGGCGGCTACCGCTTCTGGGGCCGCAAGATCTTCGGCAGCCTGTCGCCGGTCTGGACCCGCCTCGGCCTCCACGGCATGGCCCACGGGCCAGACGGCCCCGAGATCGTGCACGCCTTCCTGACGCGCGAGACGCCTGGCTACCGGATCGAGGAGACCTGGGACGCGCTCGGCATGCGCGCGACGCGCTCCGACGACACGGTCCTCGATGGGGCGTTCGTGCCGGACCGCTACGTAACCCGGCTCGTGCCGGCCGGGGCACCCGACCCTTTCGTCCTGGCTATCTTCGCCTGGGCTGAGCCGACCTTCGCGGCGATCTACACCGCGATCGCGGAGCGCGCGCGCGACCTGTCGCTGGCGGGGACGAAGCGGCGCACCTCGCTGGCCCTGACGCGCTCGATGGCCTACCACCCGGAGGTGCAGCACAGCGCCGCCGAGATGCAGCTCGAGATCGAGGCGATGGTTCCTCAACTGGAGCGGGTCGCCGAGGACTGGTCGAGCGGCGTCGACCACGGCGCGGCGTGGCCCATGAAGCTGGTCGCCGTCAAGCACCGCTGCGCCGAGGGTGCCAAGCGGGTGGTCGACCTGGCGTTGGCCGTCTCGGGCGGCGCCGGCATGTTCAAGAGGAACGAGATCGAACGGCTCTACCGCGACGTGCGGGCCGGCGGGTTCCACCCCGCCAACGGCATGCTGGTGCACGAAATCGTCGGGAAGACCGCGCTCGGGATCGACCTCGGCGAGCAGCCTCGCTGGGGGTAGCGTCGGACCAGCGACCCCGCCGGGGCGCCGCCGACCGCGGCGCCCCGGCTTACCGCTCCGCGAGATCCAACCGGCGGTCAGGCCGAATGAGCGAGACGCGCGGCCTCCAGGTCGCGCGTGTCTTCGACGGCGCGTGCGATCGCCTCATCGGGCGTCGCCGACCTCCCGGCCAGCCAGGCCGGCTCGAAGGCATCGCCGAGCCGCTGACGCGTCGCGGCGAGCAGGTGGGCGTGGTCGATCTCTTCGTCGTGGCGAAGCTCGATCCCAAGCGCTTCATGCTGGGCGTCGGCGGCGCCGAACAGCCAGGCCGCCGACTCGAGGTGGTCGCTGGCGGCCAGCGCGAGGGCGAGCCGCTCCAGGCACCCGGCGATGCCGCGCCGGTCCGCCAGCCGCGACCGGATCGTCAGGGCCTGCCCCCAGACGGAGGCTGCTTGTTCGAGGTCGCCGCGCCGCCAGGCGAGGTCGCCGAGCGTGGCCAGCGCGTGGCCGGTCGCGTAAAGTGACTGCGCCGCTTCGGCGATGCCCCGCGCCTTCTCGAGCAGTGCGGCGGCGCGACGGTCCCACGGTCCCTTGACCCACAGCACCGTCCGCCCGAGGAACGTCAGCGCCAGGCTCAGCAGCGGCGCGTAGCCAGCCTCGCGGGCAACCGCAACGCTCTCCTCGAGCAGCGCCAGAGCGGCCTCCGAGTCGCCGCGGTAATAGGCGATTGCACCCAGGTTACCGACCGCCCACGAGATACCGACGGCGTGCCCCGCCTCCCGGTGGAGGGCGAGCGCTTGCTCGGCGATCGGCATAGCGCGCTCGGCATCGCCACCACGCCAGTAGAGGAATGACAGGGCGTTGAGAGCGCGGCCGCGGACGGAGGCCGGCGCCCCGCCGGCCGCGGCCAGCGCCTGCTCGAGCCAGGCACACCCTTCGCGGAAGTGCCCGCGCCGCTCCCAGAGGCGGAACAGGCCAGCCGCCGCGCGCAGCGCGGCCTCCACCTCACCGTGGCTCAGCGCCCACCGCAGCGCCACCCGGATGTTGTCGTGCTCGGCTTCGAGCCGGTCCAACGACGGGACTTCGTCGCGCCCCTGCTCGGCGACGTCATGGGCCATGGCGAGCTCCAGCAGAGCCGTGGCGTGGCGGGCCTGGTACGTAGCCGCTTCGCCAGCGGCCGCCAGCCACTCGGCGGCACACTGCCGGACCGGCTCGAGCAGGCGGTAGCGGGCCACCGCGCCGCGCGTCTCGACCAGGACCATCGACTTGTCGACCAGCCCGGCCAGGGGCCCCAGGATCTCGGACCGTTCGAGATCAGCGCTGGCGCACACCTCCTCCGCCGTTTCCAAGGTCCAGCCGCCGGCGAAAACGGATAGCCGGCGCAGCAGGACCTGCTCCGGCTCGCTCAACAGCGCGTAGCTCCAGTCGATCGTGGCGCGGATCGTCCGATGCTGGGGCATGCCGCCGCGCTCGGTCGTTCCGAGGATCCCCACGTCGCGCTCGAGCCGCTCGGCGAGCTGCTCGACGGTGAGCAGCCGGGTCCGGGCCGCTGCCAGCTCGAGAGCGAGCGGGAGTCCCTCGACCAGAGCGCAGATCCGGGCGATCGCGGGGGCGTTGCGGGGCGTCGGGGCGAACGTGTTGTTGGCGGTGCGGGCGCGTTCGACGAAGAGGCGCGCGGCGGCCGCGCCGGTCAATTCCGCGGGCGACTGCCGCCGCGGATCGGGGAGCTGGAGCGGCGGCACACGCCAGGCCACCTCGCCGGCGACCCCCAGCGGCTCCCGGCTGGACGCCAAGACGCGCAGGCCGGGGCAGGTGCGGAGCAGACCCGCGGTCAGCTCCGCGCAGGCCGCCGCCAGGTGCTCGCAGTTGTCGAGCACGAGCAGCAGCTGCTTCGGGCCCAGGTATTCGACGAGCGTCTCGATCGCGCTCCGGCCGTGGAAGTCGCCCAGCCCGAGCGCCGTGGTGGCCGCGCGCGGCACAAGCGCCGGGTCATCGACCCCGGCCAGGGCGACGAAGCAGGCTCCATGGGCGTAGTCGGCGGCGTGGGCACGGACCAGCTCCTGTGCCAGGCGCGTCTTGCCGACGCCGCCGGAGCCGACGAGCGTGAGCAGCCGGGCCATCCCGAGCACAGGCGCGAGCTCCTTCAGCTCTTGCTCGCGGCCGACGAAGCTGGTCAGCGACCGGGGCACGTTGTGCTTGGGGCGCTCCGGCGCAGTCGGCGGCGCGATCCGCGGAGCGCGGGGACTGGCCGCGGCGGGCGCTCGCGTCCGGCGCCGGGCGGCGGCGAGCCCCTCGAACATCTCACGGTCCGATGCGGTTAGCCCCAGCGCCCGCGCGAGCAGCGCGACCGTGTCGCGTCGTGGGGCGTGCGGCCCGCCACGTTCAAGCTCGCTGACGCTGCGCGGGCTGATGCCGGCGCGCTCGGCCATCTCTTCCTGCGTCAGGCCGGCGGCACGCCGGTGCTCGCGCAGGAGCTCTCCGAAGCTGAGGGACGCCCGGTTCGCGGTCTCGGCCAACGGATCGCTCGGAGATCGCCGACCGTCTTGCCAATGTCCGTCGTTCACGCACAGCCTCGCCAGGGGGCCGAGCAGCCCGGCCTCCGGCTAACCTTAGGAGCGCCTGCGCGCCCGTTGCATAACGGAAAACCTCAATCATTTGCGTGCTTACGCCGACGGAACAAACAGCCGCGCGAGCTGCGCGCGGGAACGGACGCCCAGCTTCTGGTACGCGCGTGAGAGGTGCACTTCGACCGTGTGGACGCCGAGGTGGAGGCTGCGCGCGATCTCCTTGTTGGTGAGGCCGTCGGCGGCGAGCCGGACGACGCGCTCCTCGGCGGCGGTCACGCGATCCGACGGCCGCGGACGCCGACCGCCCAGGCGCGCGAGCTCGGCGCGGGCCTGGTCCGCCCACCCGGGCGAGCCGATCTCGTCGAAGGAAGCGGCCGCGTCGTCGAGCGGGCGCCGCGCCGCACCGCGCCGGCCGAGGCGGCGTTCGGCGCGGCCGAGCGCGAGAAGCGTCCGGGCCCGGTCGAAGCGGAGGCCAAGCTCGTCGTACGCCGCGGCGGCCCGCTCCAGCGCGACGCCCGCCCCATCGGGGTCCGCCGACGCCATACCGACGAGCCCACCGCACCTCCCGGCCGTTGCCAGGCCCCACGGGTGCGCCTGCTCCTCGGCGAGCGTCCTCAGCCGATCAGTCACCGCTCGCGCCTCGTCGACGCTGCCGACCTGGACCAGTGCCTCGACCAGGTCCGGGGCGACCGGGAACACGCCCGGGTCGTCGACCCCTTCGCGCCGCGTGTGCTCCCAGACCCGGCCCAGGCTCTCGACCGCGCGCGCCGGATCGCCGGCCAGCAGCGACGCGAGGCCGTGCGCTCGGAGCGCCTCGAGGAGATCCCAGCGCAGCCCGCGCGCCTCGCTGCTCTCGATCGCCTCCTGCGCCCGCCGCACCGCCTCCTCCGCACGGCCGGTGCCGGCCGCGAGGAGCGCCCGGCACCGCTGGTAGGCGGGGGACACCAGCAGCTCGCGGTCGGGCGATCGGTCCAGCTCGTCGAGGAGCTGACCCGCGGTCCTCCAGTCGCCGGCCCGCATCTCGACCTCGCACAGCCCGAGGAGCAGCCTGACGTAGGCCCACGTCTCCCCGCGCTCGTCGGCGAGCGCCCGGAGCTGGCTCAGGGCCTCCCGGGCGCGGTGAACCTCGCCGCGGTGCGCGAGCCGCTCGGCGGCGACCCGGTCGAGTGAGCCGAAGATTGGGAAGGCGTCCTCCGAGATCGCGCGGAACCGCTCGGCCAGGTCCTCGACGGGGTGGCCCCGCAGGACCCGCGCCCAGGCCAGGCCGTGCAGCACCTGGCGCTCCACGTCGGGGCCGGCCAGCCGCGCCGTCGGCAAGGCGTCGAGCGCCCACGCCTCGGCCTCGCGTACCAGCTCGACCCGGGCGACGGCGGTGTACCTGGCTCGCCGCGCCACGACGACGGCGCGCAGCGCCGGATCGCCCTCGCTTTCGGCGAGGGCCCGCTGGAGGTGGCGGTCGGCCTCCTCCAGGTCGGACGCCGCGAAGCGGCTCTCGTCGGCGAGCAGGAGGTGGGCGCGCGCGCGGGCCGACCCGGTGGGCAGCCGGTCGGGACTCGGCCCCAGCAGCTCGATCGCCCGTCCGGGCTCGCCCGCTTGCAGCAGGTGCTCAGCCAGCGCGAGCAGCCGCTCGACGCGCTCGGGCGCGCCCGGCGGCGTGAGCCGCAACGCGTGGTCGGCAAGAACCGTCGCGTTCTCGACAGCACCCCGAGCGGCCGCCCGTGCCGCCGCCGCCGCGACGCCGGCGGCGAGCTTGGCGTCCGGGCGCGTCGCGGCCAGCGCCAGGTGCCGGGCGCGCAGCTCGGGGTCGGCGAGCGCCGCGGCCAGGGCGCGGTGGAGGGCACGCCGCTCGCCGGCGCGCGAGCGGCCACGCGCGGCCGCCACGACGAGCGGATGCGAGAGGCGGGCACGCGGCCCGTCGACGAACAGCAACCCTTCGTCGACGGCGTGGTCGATCGCCGTCTCGTCCGCGATCTCGCCGAGCTGCGACACTGGCAGCTCGGGGCACAGCGCGACCGCCAGCAGCAGCGACCGCACCGCACGCGGGAGCCGCGCGACGCGCGCGCCGACCAGGTCCTCCACGAAAGCCGGGATCGGCAGCTCCTCGCCGGCGGTCGGGGCGCCGCGCGCGGCGAGCGTCCGGGCGAGCTCACGTGCGAACAGCGGGTTGCCCTGGGCTTCCTCGAGGACCCGTCGCAGCGCCCGGCGTGGCAGCCCGGGGCCGGGCAGCTCGGACAAGACCCGAAGCACGTCGTCGGGCGTCAGCGGGCCCAACTCGAGGCGCTGCAGGCGCGTCGGCTCGACGGCGCGGGCGAGGACCGAGGAGCTGCCAGGACGTTCGACGAGTAGGAAGAGGACCGGCTCGTCGCGCAGGCGGCGTACCGCGAACGCGAGCGCTTCGGCGGAGGCGCGGTCGAGCCAACTGGATTCGTCGATCGCCACCAGGACGGTGCCGCGGCAGGCCAGGGTGCGGAGCGCGCTCAGCAGAGCGATCGCGATTGCTGGCGGACCCGGCGGCGACCCCCGCGGCTCGGCTCTGAGGAGCACCACTTCCAGGGCCCGGAGCTGGGGCGTTGGCACGTCGGCGAGCTCGCGGAGGTCGACCTCGTCGAAGAGGTCCGATAAGCCGGCGAACGACATCCCCACCTCGGTCTCGCCCGGCCGGGCGGCGAGCACACGGAACCGCCTGCGCTGCGCGAGGCGAAGACCGACCTCCCAGAGCGTGGTCTTGCCGATCCCGGCCGCGCCGCTGAGGACGAGCGCCCGCGCCGACTGGTCGGACGTGAGGAAGTCGTCCAGGACGGCCAGCTCGGCCTCGCGGCCGACGATGGGTGAGCGCCCGTGCCAGGCCGCGCCCAGGTTCGTGATCGTCGCCATGCGGTTGCCCAGGGCGCCAGCGCGCGGCTGGCGAGCTCCAGGTACCCGGCGGTGTGGTCCCGCGCGAACCGACTGGATGCCGGGCTGGACGGCCAGGGGGCCTGGCGCACCTATCCTACGTCGCGCGGCCGAGGCGAGGCACGCCTTTCCGGTTGGTCGGACGGTTGAGAATCGGTCGTCCTCGGCCCGAGCGGCCCGTCTAGGACTTCGACGGCTGCGCGAGCGCGCGGCGGGCCGGCCGGCGGACACGGACGCGCAGGACGCGCTCGCGGCGGTGCTCCTCCTCGACCAGCCGGGCGCGGGCGCGCAGCATGTCGGTCAGCGAGATGACGCCCAGCGGCCGGGGCAGGCCGTCGCGCTGGACGACGGGCAGCCGCGTGAAGCCCGTC
>DASRFH010000048.1:0-4049 GCA_035651675.1 Chloroflexota bacterium
GGAGGGCCTGGCTCAGCGGCCCGTCAGGCCCGTCAGCGCGATGCCGCGGACGAAGTAGCGCTGGAGCGCCACGTAGACGATCAGGATCGGGACGACGTTCATCACCGTCCCCGCCATCAGGTAGTTGAACTGGCTGGCGTACTCGTCGCGGAAGTAGCTGAGGCCGACGGTCAGCGTGCGCAGCTGCTCGCTGTTGGTGACGATCAGCGGCCAGAGGAACGAGTTCCACTGGACCATGAACACGAAGATGGTGAGCGTCGCCAGCGCCGGGCCGGAGAGCGGCAGGATGATGTGCCGGTAGATGCCGAAGTACCCGCAGCCGTCGATGCGCGCGGCCTGCTCGAGCTCCGCGGGGATCGAGAGGAAGAACTGCCGCAGCAGGAACGTGCCGAACGCGCTGAACGCGGCCGGGATGATCAGCGCCAGGTAGGTGTTGTTCCAGCCGAGCCAGCTCACCACCAGGAAGTTCGGGATGATCGTGACCTGCCCGGGCACCATCAGCGTCGCCAGGTAGATGAGGAAGAGCCGGTCGCGGCCGGGGAAGTCGACGCGCGCGAACGCGAACCCGGCGAGCGAGCTGGTCAGCACCTCGAGGACCGTGACGGTCGTCGCGACGAACGTCGTGTTGAGCAGGTAGCGCCCGAAGGGCAGCAGCTCGAGGACGTAGACGTAGTTGCCCCACTGCGGCGGGTCCGGGATCCAGATCGGCGGGTAGACGAAAACGTCGGCGTTCGCCTTGAGCGACGTCGACACCATCCAGAGGAACGGCGCGAGCATCACGACCGAGCCGACCGCGAAGAGCGCGTAGGCCGGGACCAGCCGGAGCGTCATTCGTAGTGCACCCAGCGCCTCTGGATGCGCCACTGCACCAGCGTGATCGCCAGGATGATCAGGAACAGCACCCAGGCAACCGCCGCGGCGTAGCCCATGTGGAAGAATTGGAACGCCTGGTTGTAGACGTACATCACCATCGTGTTCGTCGCGTTCCCCGGCCCACCCGACGTCAGGATGAAGGCGAGGTCGAACACCTGGAACGAGCCGATGATCGAGATGACCGAGATGAAGAACGTCGTCGGCGTCAGCAGCGGCAGCGTGATGTGCCAGAAGCGGCGCCACCGACCCGCGCCGTCGATCTGGGCCGCCTCGTAAAGCTGCGGCGGGATCGCCTGCAGGCCGGCCAGGTAGATCACCATGTCGTAGCCGACCCGCTTCCAGATCGCCATCAAGATGATCGCCGGCATCGCCCAGGCGCTCGACGACAGCCACGGGATGGCCGGCAGGCCGACCGCGTGGAGCGCCAGGTTGATGAGGCCGAAATCGCGGTTGTAGAGCCACCGCCAGACCATCGCCACCGCGACGGCCGAGGTGATCACCGGCACGAAGAAGATGGCCCGGAAGAAGGTGATGCCGCGGAGCTGAGCGTTCATGGCGAGCGCGAGCAGCAGGCTGAGCACGATCCCGGCCGGCACGGTGCCGACCACGTAAAAGGCCGTGTTGCCCAGCACCTGGCGGAACACCGCGTCCTGGGTGAGGAGGACGGCGTAGTTGCCGATCCCGACGAACGTCGGCGTGCGGATCATGTCCCAGTCCAGCGTCGAGATGCCGAGCGTGACGAGGACCGGGATCGAGGAGAAGACGAGGAAGCCCACGATGTTTGGGAGCAGGAAGAGGTATCCAGCCAGCGTCGCCTGGCGCCGAAGCGTCAGGCGCAGAGGGCGCAGGGAAACCCTGCCAGGGCCCGGCGTGTCGCCAGAAATGAGCCCTCCCCCTCTCCCGCGCGCGGGAGAGGGGGCCAGGGGGTGAGGGCTCCCCACGCTACAACGGCTTCTTGAGGGCGGCGTCGATGTCGCGCTTCATGGCGTCGGTGGCGTCCTTGACGCTCTTCTCGCCCAGGTAGGCGAGGTCGAGCTCCCGGTCGAACACGCTGTTCACCTCGCCCGTCTGGCCGGGGGCGATGTAGACGCCGGTGCGCTCCAGGCCCTGCATGTACGTCTCGAGGTTTTCCCAGGGCAGCAGGTTGGTCTTCATCCAGTCGCCCTGCGCGAAGGAACGGCGGGCCGTGAACGAGCGCCGGCTCGCCAGCACCAGCTTCTGGCCGTCGTCGGACGTCCACATCTTCGCGAAGTTCCAGGCCGCGTCCGGGTTGGCCGCGTCCTTCAGGATCGAGGCGGCCAGGTCGTCGCCGCGCACGGTGTTCGCCTTCGGGCCGTTGGGCCCGACGACCATGCCGACCTCGAACTTGCTGTTCAGCAGCGTGTCGAGGATGTAGCGGCCGGCCGCGACGAGGCCGCAGCGCCCGGCGACGAACATGTCGCCGCCCGCCTTCGTGTCGGTGCTGGTCGGCATAATCTTGTGCTTCTGGGCGCAGTCGACCAGCCACTGGATCGCGCCCACCGCCTCGGGTTCGTTCAGCTTGCAGACCGTGACCTTCTCGTCCCAAAGGTCGCCGCCGTTCTGCCAGATGAACTGGTCGACCTGGTAGATGCTGGTCACCGCGTTGAAGCCGAACGTCCGGGTCGGGCCCTCGCCGCCGCTGAGCTTCTTGCCCTGGTCGACGATCGCGTCCCAGTTCCAGGCGCCCTTCGACGCGGTCTCGGTCGGCAGCGGCACGCCCGCCTTCTTGTACATATCGACGTTGAAGTAGTAGGCGTGCGAGCTAGCCGAGTTCGGCAGCCCGTAGAGCTTGCCCTCGCGCGTGTAGGTCTTGATCGCGCTCGGCCAGAAGTCCTTGAGGTCGACCTTATCGGCGGCGACGCGCGGGTTGATGTCGAGGACCACGCCGCGGTCGAAGAACGGCGTCGCCGTGCGCTGGCGGTTCCAGTAGAAGTCGGGCAGGTCTTTGGCGGCGATCATCGCCAGCAGCTTGCGGGTGAGCTCCGCGTCGTCCGGCACGCGGATCTTCTCGACCTCGACACCCGGGTACAGCTTGCCGTAGAGGTCGATCAGGTCGAGGTGTACCTTCTCGTTCGGGCCCGGCGTCGCGTTGTAGAGGTAGCGGACTTTGCCGCCGCCTGCCTTGGCCGGCGCCTGGGCAGCTGGGGCCGTCGGGGCCGCGGACGCGGCCGGCTTGGTCGGCTCGGCGGCTGGCTTGGCCGGCGGCTCGGTCGGTTTGGCCGGCGCCGCCGCTGGCGTCAGCGCGGTGACGTTGCCGGTGCAGGCGGCCAGGACGACCCCGACCGGGATGAGGCCCAGCAGGGCACGGCGTGAATAGCGCATACAAGCACCCTCCCTCGCCGGACCATCTTACCGCGAAGGAGGGGCGGGCTTACGCACGCGCCCGGCAATGGACCATGCCGCAGCGCCGGCACTTGAACCAATCCCGGTGGGCCGCGACGAGCATCGACACCCACCGGTGGCCGAAAAGCCGGCAGACGTGACGGGCCATTGGACGACCTGCCTGACTCGGAGGTTCGCTTGCGCGCCGCCCCAAACAACGCAAGCGGCGTGCCACCCCTTTACAGACGCCGACCACGTCTGTGCCTCTATGTAACAAAACCGTGCGCCTCGAGTTCGGGCTAGCGCTAGCGGCGTCGGCCGCGGTGCCGGTGCTGGCGGGGCTCGACGCAGCGCAGCAGCGCGACCGAGCGCTCGGCCAGGTCGAAACGACCCTCGACGGTCACGCACCGGCGCGGGCCTGGCTGGTCGGCGCTGCGCGTGTCGAGCAGCAGCTGCCACGTCGGCCCGGGCTCCCGCGGCAACACGAACGGCAGCGGCTCGTGGTGGGCGTTCAGGAGGATGAGCAGCGTATCGTCGACGACCAGCTCGCCGCGCTCGTCGACCTCGCCGAGCTGCTCGCCGAGCCGCATCCCGAAGCAGCGCAGCCAGCCGGCCGCCCAGTCCTCGTCGGTCATCTCCGCGCCGTCGGAGCGCAGCCACGTGATGTCCTTGACGTCGGAGCCGCGGATGTGGCGGCCCTGGAAGAACTTGCGGCGTCGTAGGTTGGGGTGCCGCTTGCGCAGGCAGATCAGGTGGCCGACGAACCGGCGGAGCGCCTCGTCGCGCGGCTCGAGGTCCCAGTCGAACCACGAGATCTCGTTGTCCTGGCAGTA
>DASRFH010000049.1:0-11638 GCA_035651675.1 Chloroflexota bacterium
CGATCTTGATCTGGCGCGGGCGCGCGCTCTCCGCCTTCGGCAGCGTCAAGGTGAGCACGCCGTTCTCGAAGTGCGCCTCGGCCTTGTCGGGATCGACCGCGCTGGGGAACGTGAACGACCGGCTGAACGAGCCGACGCGGCGCTCGCGCAGGTGCCAGCTCTTGCCCTCCTCGGGCTCGGGGTTCTCCTGGTACTGGCCGCTGATGGTCAGCGTGCCCTCCTGGAGCGTGATGTTCACGTCCTCCGGCTTCCACCCCGGCAGCGAGGCCGTCACCACGTAGCTGTGCGCGTCCTCGAGGACGTCGACCGGCACCGGCATCGTGCCGCCGCCGTTCCCCATCCAACCGCTCGGCCGAACGAAGCTCTCCTGGAAAAGCCGATCCATCGCGTCCCGAAGCGAGAGCATCTCCCGGAAGGGATCGTACCGGTTGATCGCCATGTCTCGTTTCCTCCTTTCCTCTCCTTTCTACCGGGCGACTGCTAGATGGGCGTCTGGAGGCCGTAAGAAGCACGTCTGAGTTCGCGCGCGGCTATCTTTTTCGACGTGGAGTTCAAGGACTACTACGCCATCCTCGGCGTGCCGAAGACGGCGTCGGAGAAGGAGATCCGGCAGGCCTTCCGGAAGCTCGCCCGCCAGTACCACCCCGACGTGAACCCGGGCAACAAGGAGGCCGAGCAGCGCTTCAAGGAGATCAACGAGGCGCACGAGGTGCTCTCGGACCCGGAGAAGCGCAAGAAGTACGACCAGTACGGCGCCGAGTGGCGCAACGTGGAGGCGTGGGAGAAGGCGGGCCGGCCCGGCCCACGCCCCGGCACGACCGCCGACGCGGCCGGGCGTGGACCCGGCCGAGTGCACTACGAGTACCGGACCGTCTCGCCCGAGGACCTCGAGGACCTGTTCGGCTCGCGCGAGCCGTACTCCGACTTCTTCTACGACCTGTTCGGCGGGCGCACCGGCCGCCGAACGGCCGGCCCGATGCCCGGGCAAGACTTCTCGGCGCCGGTCGCGGTTACGCTCGAGGAGGCGTTCCGTGGCACGACGCGCACGCTGGAGCTGCCGGATGAGACGGGCAAGACGCGGCGGCTCGAGGTGAAGATCCCGCCCGGCGTGGACACCGGCTCGCGCGTGCGGCTCGCCGGCCAGGGCGGGCCCGGGCGGAACGGTGGGCCGCCCGGCGACCTGTACCTCGAGGTCGAGGTACTGCCGCACGCGCGCTTCTCCCGTCAGGGCGCCGACCTGCGCACGCGCGCCGAAGCGCCCTACCCGACGATGGTGCTCGGCGGCGAGGTGCCGGTCCAGACGCTGACCGGGCGGGTGGTGCTGAAGGTGCCACCCGGGACGACCGACGGCCGCTCGTTCCGCCTCGCCGGCCAGGGGATGCCGCGGAGCGGCGGCGGGCGCGGCGACCTGTACGTCGAGCTGCACGCGGCGGTGCCGGCCAACCCATCCGCGCGCGAGCGCGAGCTCCTGCGCGAGCTGGCCGCCTTGGGAGGTGGGCGATGAGCGAGCGGAGCCCTCGCCCCGGCCCTCTCCCAGACGGAGAGGAGACGATGGTGGTCGCGGAGTACCAGGCCGAGGTCGTCTGCCAGCTCCTGCGGCTCTCGCCGACCAAGCTGCGCCGCTACGAACGCCACGGGTTGGTGTCGCCGCGTCGCGCCGGCCGCCGGCGCGTCTACGACGAGGCGGCCCTCCAGCGCCTTCGCCGCCTGCGCCGTCTCACCGAGGACCTGGGCGTCAACCTGGCCGGGGCGGAGATCATCCTGCGCCTGGTCGACGAGCTCGCCGCGCTGAGGGCGCGAAGCGGGCGGTAGAATCGCCGAGGAGAGGCGTGCGATGGCGGTCGATTACAAGACACGACGATTCACCACCGAGCAGTACTACCGGATGATCGAGACCGGCATCATCCGTGAGGGCGAGCGTGTCGAGCTCATCGATGGGGAGATCGTCGAGATGGCGGCCATGAGCGCGCGGCACGCTAGCAGCGTCGCTCGGGCCACCGCCGGACTGTTGTTCGCGGTGGGCCGAGATGCGGTCGTTCGCACGCAGATGCCGATCCATCTCGGGGCCGGCTTCGAGCCGGAGCCGGACATCGTCGTGGCACGCGGGCCCTACACGCGGTACCGACGGGCACACCCATCGCCGCCCGATATCCTGCTCGCCATCGAGGTTGCCGAGAGTTCCCTTGACTACGACCGCCGCGTCAAGACCCCGCTGTACGCGCGCTACGCGATGCCTGAGGCCTGGCTGTCCGATCTCACCACGGACCGGATCCTGGTCCACCGCGAGCCGGCCGCGGGTGGCTACCAGGTCGCGCAGGTGTTCGGGCGGGGCGAGCGGGTGAGCCCGCTCGCCTTCCCGCAGCTGAGCTTCGCGGTCGAAGAGTTGCTCGACTAGCTGACCGCCTACTGGCGGGTGAGCTTCTGCAGACCGCCCTCGCCGACGACCTCGCCGACGTAGATGTCGCCGCGGGAGTCGACCCAGATCGAATGGGGCGACTTCTCTTTCTCGTGCGTCAGCACGCTCTGGTATGGCCAGCGGGCCAGCGGCTCGCCGTCGTCGGTGCGGACCGAGACTTCGGCGTAGGCGTGCGCCATGTACATGATCCCGTCGCGCACGAAGATCTGCATCGGGTTCTGGTCTCTCCACTCGCCCAGGTACTTGCCCTCGCGGTCGAAGCGCTGGACCCGCTTGTTCTCCCGGTCACAGACCAGGACGTGGTCGTTCTTGTCGACCCAGACGTCGTGCGGCAGCGCGAACTGACCTGGGCCGTCGCCCTTCTCCCCCCAGGACCCGACGAGGTTGCCGTCCTTGTCGTAGCGGTGGACGTGCTTGTTGCCGTAGCCGTCGGAGACGTACATCTCGCCGTCCGGCGCGACGAATGCCTTGGTCGGCCGGTTGTACGGCACGCCCCAGTCGCCCGGCTGCGCGTGGGTGCCCCAGCTCTGGAGCAGCTTGCCGTCGAGCGTCCACCTGGTGACGGTGTGTGCCTGGGTGTCGGTGATGTACAGCTCATCCCGCGGGCTGCACCAGATGCCGTGCGGCGAGATGAAGCGGCCGCCGCCGTCCCAGCTGTCGAGCAGCTTGCCGTTCTGGTCGAAGATCAGGACGCACGCCTTCGGCGAGCGCTGGAAGACGTAGATCCGGTCCTTCGAATCCCCGGTCACGCCCTGCGCCACGCCCAGATCGGGCACGCCGCCGGCCCGGCGGCCCCACTGCGGGTCTACTTCGTAGGTGTACTTGCCGGACCCGACGACCTGCTGGATCGCCATCTGGCACCTCCTGCGTGGCTTCGGCCCGCGGCGCGCCTCTTTGAAACGCGCCGCACCCTACCAGGAGCCGAAGCTGCTCGCCGAGGCCATTATCCCACGGCGAGCCGCGGCCCACGGCCAGTGGCGGCGCTCGCCGATCCTGAACGTGCCGACCGAACGGAAGTCCGGCATTCTTCCGGCGTGTTCAGGGGGCTCTCAGGCAAGTGCGCTGCCGGAGAAGCTGCGCGTCGGGTGCAGCTCGTAGGTGAAGACGCCAGCTCGGACGCCGGGGTCGGCCGCCATGGCGCGGTCGGCGTCCTCCAGATTCGCGTCGAAGATGCCGATGCCCTTCACCTCGGTGTCGTCGAAGACGGGGCAGACGATCGGCATCAGGCCGGCGAGCCGCATGGCCAGGTTCCGCTTGCCGTGCTGCCAGATGATCTTGCCCACGCCTTTGCTCCAGTCCGGGTTGGAGCCGAGCGGCTCGTACCTCGGCCCGGCCTTGAGGATCACCAGCGTGTAGGGGCGTAGGGCCGGCCGCGCCGCCAACAGCATCTGGTCGGTGACCTCCGGGAGCGCGTCGTCGTCCGTGTAGCGCAAGTCCAATCCTCCATATGTGACTAATAGCTCACATGATACGCTGGCACGCTGCTTGCCCGCATGGCTGTTCGCCGGGTGCCGGCGGCGAGCCGGCCGCCCCGACGGGAGGTGGGCTCTATGGTCGAGCGGTTATCGCGCTACTGGTGGCTGTTCGCGTTGCGCGGGCTGTTGGCGGTGCTGTTCGGGGTGGCGCTGATCGTCTGGCCCGGGATCGGGCTCGGCATCCTGGTGCTGCTGTTCGGCGCCTACGCGCTGGTGGACGGCGTGTTCGCCATGGTCCACGCGTTCGGCTCGAACGACGTGCGCCACCGGTGGGCGCACGTGATCGAGGGCATCGTCGGGATCGCGGCCGGCGTCGTCACCTTCGCCTGGCCGGGCATCACCGCGTTGGTGCTCCTCTACGTGATCGCGGCGTGGGCGATCGTCACCGGCGTGCTCGAGCTGATCGCGGCGTTCCGGCTGCGCGCCCACATCGAGAACGAGCTCTGGCTCGGGCTCGGCGGCGTCCTGTCGATCCTGTTCGGCCTGTTCCTGTTCGTCGCGCCCGGCGCTGGCGCGCTGGCGGTCATCTGGATCATCGCGGCCTACGCGATCCTCTTCGGCATCACGCTCATCGCGCTCGCCTTCCGGCTACGCGGCGTCGGCAGCCGGGCGGGCACGGGCGTGGTAGCCTGACGGTGTGGCCGTAGCGACCGCCCAGCCCACGGACAGGGGCGCCTGGTTCCGCGTCCTGCTGGGCGGCCTGCTGCTCTACGTCGCCGGCCTCTTCATCCTCGCGCTGACCCAGAACCCCAACCTCTTCCCGACTGTCATCATGCTCGGCAACCTGCTGGTGCCGGTCGCCTACGTCGCGTTCTTCTACCAGCGGCGCCACCTGAGCGACCTGAACTTGCCGAGCGTGGCGGCGGCGTTCTTCTGGGGCGGCGTGCTCGGCACGTTCGCGGCCGCGCTGCTCGAGCCGCTCTTCATCCGCCGCCTGGACTTCGCAACCGCGTTCGTCGTGGGCGCGATCGAGGAGCTCGCCAAGATGCTCGGCGTCCTCGTCGTCGCCCGCAGCCGCCGGCACGACCGCGAGATCGACGGGCTCATCCTCGGCGCGGCTGCCGGGATGGGCTTCGCCGCGCTGGAGAGCACCGGCTACGCCTTCACCGCGTTCCTGGCCAGCCGCGGCAGCCTCTCCGACGCGGTCGCGATCACGCTGCTGCGCGGCGTGCTCTCGCCGGTCGGCCACGGGACGTGGACGGCGCTGCTGGCCAGCGTGCTGTTCCGCGAGGGCGCCGCGACCAGCTTCCGGCTCAACCGCAAGGTGGTCGGCGCCTACCTGCTGGTCGTCGCGCTGCACGGCCTGTGGGACGGCCTGCCGGACGCCGTCTCTTTCATGCTGCCACTCGGCGTCAGTCTGCCGGCCGGCCAGACGATCGTGGGCATCGTCAGCCTGGTGCTGCTGCGCCGGCGCTGGGTGGAGGCCGTGCGCATGCTGGAGCAGGCTCCAGCGCCCGACCAGCTCGAAGCTGCTTCCGGCTAGACCATCCGACAGGTCATGCGGTCGGAACGGCGCCCGGCTCGGGGAGCCGCCCGAGCAGCCTCTTGATGAGCTCCTCGTCCCGCTTTAGCTCCTCGCGCAGCTCGAACCGCTCCGTGTGCGCGATCTCCGAACGCAGGTCCGCCAGGTGGTTGGTCAGCACCTCGCGCAGCAGTCGCGCCTCGTCCGGCTCCAGCGTCAGCTCCATCGCATCCCCTCCGTCTTGACTATGCGTCGCGCGGCGCCAGCAGTCAACGTGCTGATAGCTTTACCCTCCATCCGTGGGCGCCCGAGCGGGGTGTCCGCACCGGGACCGGCCGGGTGACGGCTTTCGTTGCTTGCCCCGCGAGGGCTGACGTGAGACCGCCGCCCCGGTCGGGTGCCCCGGTGGGCGCCGGTCTCACGCGTACAGCTCGACCACGTCGCCGTCCTCGAGCGCGTGGTCGCGGCCGACGCGCTGGCCGGCGAACCGGCCCGAGGCGCCCCAGAGCAGCCCGTAGCGCAGCTTCTCGCGCAGGTCGTGGTGGATCGCGTCGGCCAGGTCGTCGACCGTCGCGCCGCGCCGCAGGACGAACGGCCGCGCGCGGTCGACTGGCTTGCCGGGCGGCTTGGTGTAGACACGAAGCACACCCAACGCGGCGAAGACGCGGCGCCGCAGCTCGTCGAGGCCGGCGCCGGTCTCAGCGGAGACGGGCATGATCGGAAGCCGCCCGTCCACCTCCATCCCGAGCAGCTCCAGCGCGACGTCGGCGGCCGGCGCGTCGGCCTTCGCCGCGGCGACCAGAGCCGGCTTCGGGTGGAGCGCCTCGTCGCCGATCGCGACCGCCGCGTCGGGCGCGTGGGGCACGACCCGCGCCGCGGCGAGCTCCGCCGCGATCGCGGCCCAGTCGGCCAGCGGGTCGGCGCTCAGGTCGACGACGAGCAGCAGCGCGTCGGCGCGGCGGAAGATGGCGCGCTCCCAGCCAGGCGTCTCGCCGGCCACGATCGGCGGGAGGTCGACGAGCTGCACCTGGACGTTTTCGAACGGCATCATCGCCGGCTGCGGGAGCTGGGTCGTGAACGGGTAGTCGGCGACCTTGGGATCGGCGTCGGTCAGCGCGCCCACCAGCCGCGACTTCCCGACGTTCGGTGGACCGACGAGCGCGACCTGCCCGGCGCCCTCGCGCCGGACGTCGTACAGGGCGCTGCGCGCCGCGCCCCCGCCCGCCCTCTCGGCCTCGCGGTTGAGCGCGGCCAGCCGGGCGCGCAGGTCGGCGCGCAAGTGGTCGGTGCCCTTGTGCTTGGGCACCACCGCCATCATCGTCTCGAGCGCCTCGATCTTCTCGGCGAGCGACTGGGCGCGGCGGAAGGCGAGCTCGGCGGCGTGGTACTGCGGGGGCAGGTTGGCCGGCATCGTCGGTGGCTCCGACCAGGCAGATCATACGTCCGGCGCGGCTGGAACGCGCGGTCACGAGCAGGATGGCAGGATGGGCATTGCCAGATCCCGGCCGCGGGTGTTGAATGCCGCCATGGGAAGGAGGCGCACATGCGGCGCGTGAACATCCAGGCGGCGTTCATCGGCGAGCCGAGCGGCGCGGTGGAGGGGCTGGACGCGGTGGAGAGCGACGAGGCCGTCACGCTGCTGGTGCGTGGCGGTGAGGTGACGCTGGTCGTCCCACCGGCGACGCCCGACGGCCGCGTCCTCGACGGCGCCAGCCACCTGCGCGCCACGCTCCACCTCGAGAACGAGCGGGTGCTGACGCTCGACGTCCACCGCGACGCCGAGGGGGCTTACTGGGAGCACGAGCCGGCCGCGCTGCACGCCCGGCGCGAGGAGCAGGCCGCCGGCGACCTGTTCCGCTCCGGCGCGCCGCTCTTCGCGCAGCCGGCCGCGGCGTCGGCGCCGGTGCGGACGATCATGACCGGCGAGGTGGTCACGGTCTCGCCGACGGCGACCGCCCACCAGCTCGCCGAGCTGCTCAGCTTCCACCGGATCTCGGGTGCACCGGTCGTCGACGACGGCGGGCGGCTGCTCGGCGTGGTGACCGAGTCGGACCTGATCGCCCGCGCCGGGAGCACGGTCGCCGAGCTGATGAGCCAGGAGGTCGTGTCGGTGCCGCAAGACGCGAGTATCGCCCAGGCGGCCGCGCTCATGGCCGAGCGGACGGTCCACCGCCTGCCGGTGGTGGAGGGCGACCGGGTCGTCGGGCTGGTCAGCCGGGCCGACATCGTGCGCTGGCTCGCCACCTCGGCCTGAGCCCGCTGAGCGGCTGGCTGCGCGCGGGGAAACCGGTAGACTCCGCGCCAAGAGGAGAAACGGGCAGTGGCCGACTACGAGACGCTCGACCTGACCGCGCTGCGCGACGCGCCGGCCTCGCTGCTGGACGAGGGGGCGCCGGTCGGCGCCCAGACGTTCCTCGGGCTGCCGTTCGCGGTCGGCGAGGGCGAGCGCGCGTTCGTCGGCTTCGGCGCCGGGCTCGGCGGGGCGCGGTCGATCCCGGTCGGCCGCTGCGCGCGGACGGTGCTCGTGGCCCACCGGCTGCTCGAATCGCGCATCCTCGAAGGCGGGCCGGTCGGCGTGGTCGTCGCCGAGTACGCGTTCCGGCTGGCCGACGGGCGCGAGCACGCCGTGCCGATCCGCGAGCGGTTCGAGATCCAGATGCCGCTGGTCTGGGGCCAGCTCCCGTTCCGGGCGGTGCCCGACCTGCCGGACGGCGTCGCGCCGCGCTACGAGGGGCACTTCGGCCACGCGGGGCGGCGGCAGACCGGCGTGTCGCAGGCCGCGCCGCGCGGCTACTACCTGTGGTGCTGGACGAACCCGACGCCGGACGTGCCGATCGTGGCGATCGAGGTGCGCCCGCGCGGACCGCGCTTCCTCGTCGCCGCGGTCACGCTCGGCCACGTCGACGAGCAGCCGCTGCGCCGCGGCGGCGCGCAGCCGGTGCGCGTCGAGCTCGACCCGGCCGACGTGCCGGTCCGGCCGGTCGACCCATCGCTCGGCCACCGCCAGGTGGTCGAGCTGGCTGTCGACCGGGGCGTGGCCGGCTACACCTGGGCGCTGCCTGAGCGGGATGCCGAGCGCTTCCTCGCCGACCGCTTCGCCGGCTGGGGCGAGCCGCTCAACGCGGCCGGCAGCCCCGCCTACGCCGAGGTGGACGCCGCTCCGTCGGCGACGCTCGGCGTGCTCGTCGAGGGGCGCGAGGTCGAGCGGGTTGGCTGGGGCGAGCTGCTCGAGAAGCGGCGCGTCGAGCGGCCGCGGGCGCGCATCGAGCTGGTCGAGGAGGGCCGCAACTGGGTCGAGACGGTCGTGCTCGACGATGCGACGGGCCAGCCGATCCCCTGCCGCGTCCACTTCCGCTCGCCGCACGGCGTCCCGTACCAGCCGCACGGCCACCACGGCCACGTCAACGCCAACCTGAACAGCTGGCACGTGGACGTCGGCGGCGACCTGCGACTCGGCCAGATCTCCTACGCCTACGTCGACGGCCGCTGCCAGGGCTGGCTGCCGCGCGGCGAGGTGATCGTCGACATCGCGCGCGGCTACGAGTACGAGCCGCTGCGTACGCGCGTCACGATCGAGCCCGGGCAGCGGCGGCTCGAGCTGCGCCTCCGGCGGATGGTCGACATGAACGCGCGCCGCTGGTTCAGCGGCGACACCCACGTCCACTTCCTCTCGACGCAAGGCGGCCAGCGCGAGGCGCGCGGCGAGGACCTCAACGTCGTGAACCTGCTGCTCTCGCAGTGGGGCGCGCTCTTCACCAACACCGAGGAGTTCACCGGCGAGCCGCTCGTCTCGCGCGACGGCCGCACGGTCGTCTGGGCGACGCAGGAGAACCGCCAGCACCTGCTCGGCCACCTCACGCTGCTCGGCCTCAAGCAGCACGTCTACCCGTGGTGCTCGGACGGCCCATCCGAGGCCGAGCTCGGCTCCACGCTGGAGACGACGCTCGCGGCGTGGGCCGACGCCTGCCACGCCCAGGGCGGGACGGTCGTGCTGCCCCACCTGCCCAACCCGAACGGCGAGCCGGCCGCCCTGGTCGCGACCGGCCGCGTCGACGCGGTCGAGATGATCCGCGACAGCGTCTACCAGCACCTCGAGTACTACCGCTACCTGAACGCCGGTTACCGGCTGCCGCTGGTCGGGGGGACCGACAAGATGTCGAGCGAGGTCGCGGTCGGCCAGTACCGCACCTACGTGCGCATCCGCGAGGACGAGCCGTTCTCGTACGAGTCGTGGTGCCGTAACCTGCGGCTGGGCCGCACCTTCCTGAGCGGCGGCCCGCTCCTGGAGCTCGCGGTCGAGGGCGCGGAGATCGGCGACACCGTGCGGCTGCCGAAGGGCGGTGGGACGGTCGATGTGCGCGCGACCGCACGCTCGACGATGCCGATCCACACGCTCCAGGTCGTGCGCGGCGTGCCGGGTGCGCCCGGCGGCTGCGGCTACGAGGTCGTCGCCGAGACGACCGAGCCGGCCGGCACGCGCGAGCTGCGGCTGAGCGCCCGCGTGCCGTTCGACGGCCACGGCTGGCTGTGCGCGCGGGTCGGCGGGCCTGGCTACGAGCTGGTGCCGCACCACGACGTCTGGAGCCGCGGCGTCTTCGGCCACACCTCGCCGATCTACGTGGCGTGCGGCGAGGCGGAGTGGCACCTCGCCGACCCGGCGGGGCTCGACTACCTGCTGACGCTGGTCGGCGGCGCGCTCGAGTACGTCCGCCACCAGGCCCCCCTCTACCCGGCCGGCCGCGCGGCCTACCACCACGGCGAGCCCGACCACCTCGCCTGGCTCGAGCGACCGTTCCGCGAGGCCCTCGAGGCGCTGCACCGGCGCATGCACGAGGTGGGGATCGCGCACTAGAGCGAACCCCGTCGCCCTACGTCCGAGCCGTCGGCCCACACCGTCGTGGAAGGCGATCGTTCCCCCTGACGGCGCGCGACGGCGCGCAGGGCTCTGGGACCGGTCGTCAGCGCCGGCACGGCGCTCAACACCCTCGCCCTCTTGCCGACCGCCACGCCTCCGCCGGCCGCCGCGTCTGGCCGCCGCGAGGCCGACCGCTCTCGACCGCCTGGAGGGGCGAGCCAATTGATTAGTAGGCAGCCCCAAGCGTGCTCGCGATCACCCGCAAGTGGACGCCGATCAGGAGCGCCTCGACCTGATCGGGACGGAAGCGGCGGGCATCGTAGCGCGCCTGTCGGCTGGCGTCGTACAGCGAACGGTAGGCGACGTAGAAGTCGTCCGGCGCGGTCTGCAGGAGGTAGGTCCGCTGCTCGTGGCTCTTCGGGTGCTGGTTGAACTCGGCCAGGTAGGCGTCGACGTAGTGGACGGCCGCGCAAAAGACCGCCGTGACCGCCCACTGGATCGCGGTCTCGTCGTCGCCCCATTCCCGAAGGATGCGTTCGGCGAATGCACGGTTGCGGCGCGCCTGCTCCAGGTGCTCGGAGCGAGCCGGCATCTACGCGCGGGGCCGCTCGAAAATGGTCTCGGCGGCGGGAAGACGCTGCTCGTCGACTTCGCCTAACGGCACGACCTGCAGATCCAACGGGACCGCGTCCGGCAGACCGAGGTAGTCGCGCTCCATCAAATAGATGCGCTTGCTGTCCTCGGGGCGTTCGTCGTCGGTCATCACCCAGACGTAGACCCGCATCGCGTCCGCGGCGGCCCGGATGCGCCGCACCGACTCGACCGAGGTGATGCCGAGCAGCAGCCGAAACAGGCCAAGGTTGATCGGTGGGCGTGGCGCCTGGCCCGACAGCGCACCACCGGCGCTGCGCTCAGCAAGCATCGGTCAATCGTAGCCGATGCCTGGCACGCCGGTAATGCGTTCGGCCGGACTCGCGGGGCACCCGCCTTCAAACGCTCATGACTGCCCTACTCAGCCCCGACGCGGGGTCGAGCTTGCGGCAGCCAGCGTACGCTCCGCCTTCGTTGAACAACTCGGCGTGCTCCTGGATCGTCATGTTCCGGCACTCGACCGCGGCGTAGTGGTACTGGAGCGCGCGGCGGCGGTCCCCGGAGAGGTTGGGCGGCGTGCCGTGGTGGATGAGGCCCGAGAAGAAGAGCACGCCGCCGGGATCGAGCGGCACGACGTGGGCGCGGTCGACGCGGACGCGGTCGTCGGCGACCTGGCAGTCGCGCACGTGGAAGTGGGGCACCGGCCCGTCGAGGTGGCTGCCCGGGATCACCTGCATGCAGCCGTTCTCGACCGTCGCCTCGTCGAGCGCGATCCAGACGCCGATCACGCCGCCGAGCGGCGTCCAGTCGAAGTAGGCGGTGTCCTGGTGCCACGGCTT
>DASRFH010000050.1:0-22182 GCA_035651675.1 Chloroflexota bacterium
CGCCGGTCCCGCGCCACGCCGCGCCCCAGCGCCGGGGTGCCGGCGGCGTCGACGACCACGTCCTGGCCCCGGACGGCCGCGGCCGCCGCGGGCTGGCCGGCGGCGTAGGCCGCCACCGCCGCGACCACCTCCGGCACCCGGCCCAGCGCGGCCGTCCGCGCGGCCGGGTCGTCCCCGTCGGCGTCCAGCGCCGCCTTCGGGCTCGACGCCGCCAGCTCCGGCGCGCCGGCGCGCCGTGGGCCGGCCCCCGGGCGCCGGCCCACGGCGCGGCGGCCGAGGTCCCTCGTCGTCCCTCCCCGGGATGACACCACCGGGCCGGCGTTCTAGAGGATCCGTTTGCCGAACGCCGAGAGGGCCAGGCCTGTGGCGAGCTGGGCCGTCTGGTTCGCGACGTCGCGGATGGGGTTAATCTCGACCAGATCCAAGCCGGCCAGCGGGCCGGCCTCGGCGACGAGCTCCATCGCGAGGTGCATCTCGCGCACCGTCAAGCCTCCCGGAACGGGCGTTCCGACACCGGGCGCGTGCTGCGGGTCGACGACGTCGAGGTCGACGGAGACGTAGAGTGAGCCCGGCGGGGCGGCGAGCTTGCCCAGCGCGTCGGTCATGACCTGGTGGATGCCCAACCGGTCGACGTCGGCGATGGTGTAGACGAGCACCCGTAGCTCCGCGATCAGCTCGCGCTCCCCAGGGTCGAGATCTCGGACCCCGACCAGGGCCACATGGTCAGCCCGGATCGGGCTCTCGCGCCAGCCGCAGGCGTCGAAAGGACCCGGCACGCGGCCGAGCGCGACGGCCAGTGGGGTGCCGTGGACGTTGCCGCTCGGCGTTGTCCGGGCGGTGTTCAGGTCTCCGTGCGCGTCCAGCCAGAGCACTCGTAGGTCGGGTCGAGCGTCCCGCGCGGCGGCGAGGGCGCCGATCGCGAGCGAGTGGTCGCCGCCGAGCAGCAGCGGCGTCGCGCCGTCGCGGAACGACGCGGCGACCGACGCGCGGACGTCGACGCAGCACGCCGCGATCTCCTGGGCGTAGCGCAGCGGTCCGGTCGAGGCGATCGCGTGGCGCACCGGCGCCGCGACGTTGCCGCGGTCGCGCACGGTCCAGCCCAGGGCGGAGAGCCGCTCGACCAGGCCGGCGTAGCGGACTGCCGAGGGCCCCATGTCGACCCCGCGGACGCCGGCGCCCAGGTCCATCTGCACGCCGAGGACGTCTACCCGGCGGCTCACGGCAGCGTCATCCCATGCACCACGCAGTTGAGCCCGATCAGCGACTCGCGGACGATCTCGAAGTACTGCTCGATCCGCCGCAGCCGGCGCGCCGTGCGGCGGTCGCGCGGCAGGTTGAACGCGACCGTGCCGTCGTTCGTCAGCAGGTTGGTCAGGCGGCTGAGGAACGGCCGGGCCAGAGAGGCGCGCACGAGCTGCGAGCCGCGGTACAGGTCGACGGCGATGTAGTCGAACTGCGCGTCGCTTTCGGCAAGCTCTCGGACGAACGCGAACGCGTCCTCCTGGAGCAGGTGAACCTCGTCCTCGCTGACGCGGAAGTGGGGGTGGCGCTGGGCGGCGGCCACGACGCGCGGATCGTCCTCGACCGCCCAGATCTCCACCCCGGGTGCGCGCGCCAGCAGCATGCGGGCAATCGTCCCACCCCCGTAGCCGAGCAGCAGCGCGCGCCGCGGCGCGAAGTCGGGCAGCATCGCCGTCCAATAGCCGGGCGTCGGTTCGTCGCCTCGCACTTCGACCGACTGCGCCACGCCGTCGACGAGCAGCGCGCGCCGTCCGCCCTGGCGTCCGATCCGCACGCGGGTCGGCGCGCCGCGCTCCGACTCGCTCACGCCAGGTAGCGCTCGAACGTCAGCCAGCGCAGTCCACCGGCCACCGCCCCCACCCCGATCGCAAGCAGCAGGCCGGCGAGCACCGATAGGTGAACGTCGGCTGGCACGAGGATGAGCACCGCCAGCACGAGCCCGATCGTCGGGCCGAGCAGGATTCCGTTGAGGTTGTTGGCGGTGCGGAAGTCACGCGCGAGTAGCGCGACGAGAAGCGACATCCCAACTGAGCAGCCAAGCGCCGCGACGAGCAGCAGGCAGACGGACACGACGTAAGCCGGCGACACGAAGCCGAGCCACGCGAGCGCGGCCATGTCGACGAACACGAGCGGTCCGAGCGTGGCCACCGCGAGCGCCAGGTTCGCCAGCAGCTTGGCGAGGAGGATGTCGCCCACGCGGACCGGCAGCGCGACCAGCAGCTCGATCGTCCGCCGCTCGCGCTCGACCACGATCGTGTGGACGGCGGCGATCGACGGCACCATGACACCGGCGAGCGCGACGAACGCGGGCAGCATGAGCTGGACGAAGAGCTGGCGCGGCTCGTCCAGCCGGGCCAGCCCGGGAAGTGGCACCGATGGGAGCGCCTGCCGGCCGCTCGCAAGGATCGCGGTGAGCTGGAGCCCCGGAACGACGACGATCATGAGGAGCGACAGCAGGCCGGCCGAGATGAGCGCGCCGCGGCTGCGGCGCACCTGTCCCAGCTCTTTGCGCAATAGGGCGGCGGTCTCACGGCGGCCGAACATCACACCGCACCCCGGACGACGTCGAGGAACAGCATCTCGAGGGTCGGGCGGATCGGTCGGCACTCGTAGACGTCGATGCCTTCGATGAGCAGCGAGCGGAGGAGGCTCGGCGTCGCGTCGAAGGGCTCGTCGAGCGCGATCAGCACACCTTCGCCGTCGGAGTCCACCTGCGTCGAGAGGCCCCGGCGCCGGAGCACGGATTGCAGGACCGAGACGGGCTGCCGCGCGGCGATGCGCACGAGCGGCCGCGCCCGCCGCCGCAGCTCGGCCAGCGGCGTGTGCAGCAGCACCTTGCCGCTCCGCATGATGAGCACCTCATCGCAAAGGGCTTCGGCCTCGGCCAGGTTGTGGGTGCAGAGCAGTGTCGTGCGCTCCGGCATCGCCTCGCGAAGGAGCTGCACGACGTCGAAGGCCGCCACGGGATCCAAGCCGACGGTCGGCTCGTCGAGCAGCAGCACCTCGGGGTCGCCGAGGATCGCGGCCGCGAGCGCGACGCGCCGCTGGTAACCGCCCGAGAGGTTGGCGAGGATCGCCGCGCGGTACGGGCCGAGCCGCAGCGCCTCGAGCACCCGGTCGACCGAGCCGCGCCCGTACAGTCGCCGAGCCAGCGCCAGGTACTCGCCGACTGTCAGGTCGGCGTACATGCCCGGGCCCTGCGGCACCACGCCGGTCCGGCGCCGCGCGGCCAGGTAGGCCTCCGAGCCGACCTCGGCGCCCAGCAGCGTCACGCGCCCCGAGGTGGGCACGATGGCACCCTCGATCAGTCGGATCGACGTGCTCTTGCCAGCGCCATTCGGGCCGAGGAGGCAGGCGCGAGCACCCGGCCTGATCGACCACGAGACATGGTCGAGCGCGACGACGGAGCGACCGAAACGTTTGCTGACGTCCTCGAACGCGAGCGCGGCGCGCGCGCTGGGCGACGCGCTCGGCGCGTCCTCGAGCACGAGGCCCACCCGTCGAGTCTAGTGTCCTTTGGACCCACAGTGCGCTCCTGCGCAAACGCACCGCACGCTGCCTGGGGCGAGTCTAGCGCAGGCCACGGGCGAAAGCCGCCCCGGAAGGGCTAGGGCGACGGGGCCACCGCCGCCGACCGACCCGCGCGGTGGGACCGGACGTCGGGCTCGGTCACAACCGCCGTCCGCGGTCGCGTGGCCACGATCAGCGGTAACAGCAGCATCCCGAGCACGGCGTCGAAGCCCATGAGCCGTTCGGACAGCCTGTGCAGCGCGTCGAACCGCACGCGCCGCGGGTCCTCGATCGGGATGTTCTCGATCGGCGCCGGGAACGCGCTCTGGATGCCCACCATCTCGCCCATCACGACGACGCCGGCGTAGGCGGCGACGCCCAGGGCGAGCGCGACGAGCGCGTGCTTCACCCAGGTGAGTCGGCCGGCCGAGGTGCGGCCCAGCCCGGCGAGGAGCTGGACGCCGCCGCACACGTAGACGAGCGGGAACAGCCGGCCGAGGACGGCGCCGAAAACGCGGCCGGCCAGGTCGCGTGACGGCACAACCTGGAACACGAGCGGCGCGACCAGCGCGACCGTGACGAGGCCGCCGAACCAGAGCGCCCAGCCCAACACCTCGACGCCGAAGAGGAGCGGAGCAGCGCGACGCATAGACGGATTCTAGAGGGCGTCCTTACGATTGGGATGCGATGCTGCCGCTCGGCGAGGACGTCCAGAGCGATCGGCGGCTGCCCTTCGTCACGATCGCGCTGATCCTCGGGATGGTCGCGATCTCGCTGGTGCTGAACGGTCCCGGACACGAGTCGCAGCTCCGCGAGGTCACCAGCCAGTGGGGCCTGGTCCCGAAACGGTTCTGGGCCGATCCTGCGTCGACCTGGCCGACGCTCCTCACGTCGTCGCTCCTGCACGCCAACTTCGTGCACCTCGCGACGAACATGCTGTTCCTGTGGGTTTTCGGCCGCGGGCTCGAGCACGAGCTCCGATGGGCTTACCTGCCGTTCTACGCGGCCTCCGCGGTAACCGCCGGCCTCGCATCGGCGCTCCTCCGGGCGAGCTCGGACGTCCCGGGTATCGGCGCTTCGGGCGCGATCTCCGGCGTGCTCGGCGCCTACCTGATCCTTCTGCCGAGCGCGGACATCCGGGCGCTGGTCCTCGTCCCGTGGGGATTGATCCTGGCGGTCCTGCGCGGTGACTCCCCGATCTGGAGCGTGCCGGCATGGACCGCGATCCTGACCTGGTTCGTTCTTCAGGTGGTCGAGCTCATCGCGCCGGCTGCCTTCCGCTCGGGCACCGACTACGCCGCGCACGTCGGCGGGTTCCTCTTCGGCTACGCTTCGATCCGGGTCGCGCGCGGTGTCTTTGGGCTGTGGCCCGACGAGCCCACCTACCAGCGGGTGCTCGATCGGCCGCTCGGCTACGACAAACCGCTGCCGAATTCGTACGTGCGCGCCCGTCGGCTCATACCCCAGGACGTGCCGATCCAGGCGGACGACATCGAATGGGTCGTGCGGAGCGGCTACGTCGACCCGGACGTCGTCCCAGGGTACGACGGCAAAGCGCTGATCGGCCGGCGGCTGCGCGCGCCGCGCTACCGTTACGAGCCGATACGACGATCGGACCTTGCACCGGCCGACGAGGAGGTGTCCCGTGCATAGAATCCGCCGCGACCAGCTCACTTACCAGTTCGCGCCCGAGCTCGAGCCCGTCCTCAGGATGAAACCGGGCGAGCGTGTCGTGGTCGAGACGTACGACGCCTCGACGGGCCGGATCCGCGTGCCCGAGGACCTTGCCGGGTACCTGGCGGTCCGCGACCCGAAGAAGGTGAACCCGGCCGGCGGCCCCATCTTCGTCGAGGGCGCGCGCACGGGCGACGAGCTGGTCGTGACGATCGAGCGGATCGGGCTGACCGACCAGGGCTACGTCCGGGTCGCGCCGGGTGGGCCGCTGGTACCGGACGTGGAGGGTCCGCGGGCGACGATCGTGAAGGTCGACGGCGACGAGCTCGTCTATCCGAGGGGCCTGCGGCTGCCATCGCGGCCGATGGTCGGCGTGATCGGAACGGCGCCGCCCTCCGGGGTCGTCTACACGGCCGACCCCGGTCCGCAGGGGTCGAACCTCGACTGCAACGCGGTCCGCGTTGGCGCGAAGGTCCACCTACCGGTGCACGTCGAGGGGGCCCTGCTCGCGATCGGCGACGTGCACGCCTCGATGGGTGACGGCGAGGTCTCCGGCACTGGCGTCGAGATCAACGCCGAGGTCGAGGCGACGGTCGAGAACCTCTTCTGCGGCTCGCACGGCTTCGTGTGGATCGAGACGCCGGAGGAGGTGATCGCCACGGCCAGCGCACCCGGCGTCGAGGCCGCGGCGAAGCTGGCCGTTCAGCGGCTCGTCGGCCTCGTCCAGGAGCGGCACAACGTGTCGCGGACGGAGGCCTTCATGCTCGTATCCGCGCACGGCGACGTCCACGTCGGGCAGTTCTGTGGCGGGCTGGACGCGACTGCCTACGCGAGCTTCCCGAGGTATGATCGCGGCCGATGAAGGGACGCCGGCTGGCCTCGTTCGCGCCGATGACCATGGAGCTCGAGGAGTTCGAGCTACCGGACGGTGGCGAGCCCGGCCAGATCCTCGTCGAGGCGCGCACGACCGCGATCTCGGCTGGGACAGAGATCGCGAACTACCGGGGCATCACCACTCAGCGGCAGTCGGTCAAGGATTGGCGCGCCCAGCCGTACCGGCCTGGCTATTCGCTGGCCGGCGTGGTGCGGGCGGTCGCTCCTGGCGTGACCAGGTTCAAGATCGGCGACCGTGTCTGCGGCTGGGGGCCGCACGCGTCGCTCGCATGGGTCGACGCGGCGCGGTTCGAGCGGATCCCCGATGAGGTGTCGTTCGATGACGCGGCGATGACGAGCCTTTGCACGATCGTGATAAACGGCGTGCGCCTGGCGCACCTGCAGCTCGGCGAGAGCGTGGCGGTTGTGGGAGCCGGGCTGATCGGCCAGTTGACGCTCCAGTTCGCACGGATGTCTGGCGCGCGTCCGGTCGTGTCGGTCGATCCGATCGAGCCGCGCCGCCGCCTTGCGCTCGACTGTGGCGCCGACGCGGCCGTGGACCCCGGTGCGCCCGACGCCGCCGAGCGCACCCGCGAGCTGACCGACGGCCAGGGCTTCGACGTCGTCTTCGAGGCGACTGGGAGCCCGGACGCGTTCAACCCGGCGATGAGGCTGGTGCGGCGGCAGGGGCGGATGGTCGCCCTCGGCTCGACCCGCGGCGTCGTTCCCGAGTTCGACCTGTACGGCGACCTGCACCTGCGCGGCGTCACCCTCATCGGCGCGCACATGACGACCGCGCCGGAGCAGGAGACGCCGTACAACCGTTGGACCCAGGGGAACAACCGGAAGCTAGCTCTGCGCCTGATCGCCGACGAGGAGCTCAGACCGCAGCGTTTGGTGTCGCACCGGGCGGCGGCGGAGGAGGCGCCGGCGCTCTTCTACCAGCTCGCGACCAGCCGCGAGCAATACTACGGAGTCTTGTTGCGATGGCAGTGAGCGGTCGGGTGGGCGTCGCCGTCCACGAATTCACGGCCCCGGCGCAGGTCGCGGCGATCGAGCTGGCGGAGCAGACCGGCGTGCCGGCCGCCTGGCTGACGACCGGTGGCGTCGGGCCGGACGCCATGGTCATCTTCGGCGCCGCGGCGATGAAGACGAGCCGCATCAAGCTCGGCACGGCGATCGTGCCCACCTGGCCGCGTCACCCGTTGGCGCTCGTCTCGCAGACGGTCGCGCTGGCGCAGCTCGCGCCCGGGCGCTTCCGGCTCGGCGTCGGTCCGAGCCACAAGCCCGGGATCGAGGGTATGTTCGGCATCCCGTTCGAGCGGCCGTTCGAGCACCTGCGGGAGTACGTGACGATCCTGAAGCAGGCGCTGCAGCAGGGACCGTTCGACCTGAACGGCAAGCGGTACCGGGTCCATGGCCGCGTAGCAGAGCCGCCCAACGTGCCTGTGATGCTTTCGGCGCTGCGACCAGGCTCGTTCCGCCTGGCCGGCGAGATCGCCGACGGCGCCCTCGCGTGGATCTGCCCTCTGCCGTACCTGCGCGACAAGGCGCTCCCGGCGCTGCGCGAGGGCGCGCAGGTGGCCGGGCGCGAGAAGCCGCTGATGGTCGCGCACTGCTTCGTGGCGGTGAACGAGGACGCCGCGGCGGTGCGCGAGGCGTCGCGGGATCGGCTCGCGAACTACGCGCGGCTGCCGTTCTACCAGGAGATGTTCGCGGCGGCTGGCCTGCCCGAGGCGCGGCAGGGGACGATGACCGACCGGATGCTGGACGAGATCGTCGTGCACGGCGACGAGGCCGCGGTCGCGAAGCGGCTCGGCGAGTACCTCGACGCGGGGATGGACGAGGTGATTGCGTCGGTGCTGATCGTCGGGCAGGACCGGCGCGCGAGCATGGAGCGGACCATGAGGGCCATCGCGGCCCTATGAACGTTCTCGTCTTCGGCGCGCACCCGGACGACCCTGACTTCAAGGCAGGCGGCGTCGCCTGGCTCTACGGCAAGGCCGGCCACCGCGTGAAGTTCGTCTCGCTGACCAACGGCGACGCCGGCCACCACGAGATTGGGGGCGTCGAGCTGGCGCGGCGGCGGCGCGCTGAGACGCACGAGGTCGCGCGCGTCCTCGGGCTGGTCGAGTACCAGGTGCTCGACAACCACGACGGCGAGCTCGAGCCGACGCTGCCGAACCGGCGGCAGGTGATCCGCATCATCCGCGAGTTCGAGCCGGACCTCATCCTCGCGCCGCGGCCGAACGACTACCATCCCGACCACCGGTACGCCTCGCAGCTCGTCCAGGACGCGGCGTACATGGTCACCGTGCCGAACATCGTCGCGCTGACCGATCACCTTCGGAAGAACCCGGTGATCGCGTACGTGTCGGACACGTTCCAGAAGCCGTACCCGTTCTCACCGGACGTCGTGGTCGACGTGACCGAAGCGATGCCTGCGAAGCTGGATGCCCTGCACTGCCACACCTCCCAGGTCTACGAGTGGCTTCCGTACAACGCGATGCGCGAGCACGAGGTGCCAGCCGGCGAAGCCGAGCGCAGGAGGTGGCTGGAGGAGCGCTACGCGGGCCGGTTCGAGGACGTCGCGAACCGGTACCGGCACCTGCTAGTGAAGCGCTACGGCCCCGAGCGGGGCGCGGCGATCAAGTACGCGGAAGCCTTCGAGGGCTGTGAGTACGGCTCCCCGCTGACCGAGGAGCTGATCCCGCGCCTCTTCCCCTTCTTCTGATCGGGCAGGTATCAGGGGCGCGGATTCTCAGCCCACCGCCGATAGGGCCGATCGTTAGCCCTTGACCGCGCCCATCGTCATGCCCTTGACGATGTGCTGCTGGACGAGCAGCGCCATGACGATGACCGGCAGCAGGACGAGCGACCCCATCGCGTTGAGCGGGCCCCACTCGATGCCGCGGTCGGAGACGGAGAACGACGTCGCCAGCGTCGGCAGCGTCCGGGAGTCGCGGCCGGCCAGCACGAGCGAGAAGAGCAGCTCGTTCCAGCCGAGCAGGAACGTGAAAATGGCGGTGGCCGCCAGGCCGGGCGCCACGAGTGGGATGACGATGCGGGTGAACACGCCCAGCCGGTTGGCGCCGTCGACCATGCCGGCCTCCTCGAGCTCGATCGGGATCTCCTTGAAAAAGCCGATCAGCAGCCAGATGCAGAAGGGGAGGGAGAAGCCGGCGTACGCGAGGATGAGCGCTGAGTGGGTGTTCAGCAGGCCGATCTGCCGCATCAGCAGGTAGTAGGGGATGACGAGCACGAAGCGCGGCAGCATCCGCATCACCAGGTAGAAGAGCGGGAGCGAATCCGAGCCGGGGAAGCGGAAGCGGGTGAAGCTGTAGGCGGCAAGCGCGCCGAACGTCAGCGAGAGCACTGTCGTCGAGATCGCCACGACCAGCGTGTTCCAGAGGTACTGGACGAAGGGCGTCGTGTCGAGCAGCTTCCGGTAGTGCTCGAGCGTCGGGGTGAACACGAACGTCGGCGGCACCTTCGCCAGCACGTCGTCGGTCTTGAACGACGCTGTGTACATCAGCACCAGCGGGCCAACCGACCAGATGACCGCCAGCGCGATCAAAACGAAGCGGCCGACCCGGCGGAGCGTGCGCGACGTCGACGCGCTCATGAGGACACCTGCATGTCGCGCAGCTTCTTGACGAAGTAGACCGAGAAGACGAGCACGAGGAAGAGGATGATGTAGGCCATCGCCGACGCGCGGCCCATGTCGTAGAACTTGAAGCCGGTGTTGTAGGCGAGCATCGACACGACCTGCGTGCGCTCGCCAGGCCCGCCTTGAGTGAGCACGAAAATCAGGTCGAACTCGCGGAAGGCGTCCATCCCCCGAATGGTCAGCGCGACGAGGATGAGTGGCGTCAGCAGCGGCAGGGTCACGTTGCGCAGGATCTGCCACCCGTTCGCGCCGTCGATTTGAGCCGCCTCGATCGCCTCCTGCGGCAGCCCCTGCAGACCGGCCAGCAGGATCAGGAACATGAACGGCGTCGATCGCCAGACGTCCACCAGGATCAGCGCGGGCATCGCCCAGCTCGGGTCGGCGAGGAACGGAAACTGGGGTGGGAAGCCGACGAACGACGCCAGCCAGGGAACGACGCCGACCCGCGGCGAGAAGAGGAAGAGCCATTCGAGGGCGACGATCGCCGGCGTGAGGAACAGCGGCAGCATCAGGCAGGTCCGCACGATGCCCTGGCCCGGGAACTCGCGGTTCATGAGCAGCGCGAAGCCGAGCCCGAGCAGGAACTCGAGCGCCACCGTGCCGACCGTGAACACGACGGTGTTCCACAGCGCGCCGAGGAAGCTCGGCTGCGTCGCCATCGCGACGTAGTTCTGGATCCCGGCGAACGACGTGTCGTTTGGCCGGGCGAGCGAGTAGTTGAGGAAGGAAACGTAGAACGAGTAGACGAGCGGGAAGAGCATGATCGCGACGGTCAGGACGAGCGCCGGCGCGACGAGCAGGTAGGGGTCGCTGAGTCGGCGCCGCCTGCGCGCCGACGCCGCCATAACTTGCGCCGAGGTGGCCACTCGCGTCTCTCTCTGGGGGTTGCCTTCTTAGGAAGACGACCCCCGCCCGGTCGGGGCGCTTATTTGATGTACCCGCCGCGCTTCATGATGTCGTACAGCTTGCCGGCCGCTTCCTTGACGGCCTCCTGGGGCTTCTGCTGGCCGGTCGTCACGTTCGACCCGAGCACGTCGAGCACCTGGATGATCTCGCCGTACTCTTTGAAGATGGGCCGCTTCTTGGCGATCTTGAACGTGTCGGCTAGCGCCTGGGCGTGTGGGAACAGGCTCAGGAACTCCTGGCTGTTCAGCACCGACAGGCGTGGGCTGTTCCCGGAGCCAGCCTTGATGTACTTCATCATGTTCTCGGGCGTGGTGAACCACTTGTCCCACTCCCAGGCGGCGTCCTTGTTCTTCGAGTCCTTGACGATGCCCCAACTCCAAACCCCGCGCATGGAGTGGCGCTTCTCCTGCCCGATCGGCATCGAGTAAGCGGTCTTGTCGAAGACCACCGAGTCCTTCGAGGTCTTGATCCCCGGCGCGATCGAGGCCCACTGCTGCAGCAGGACGGCTTTGCCCTGGCGGTAGTTGGCGTTGACGTCTTCGTACTCGAAGCCGATGACGCCCTTCGGCGAGACCTTGTCGACGATGTCCTTGTAGAGCTGGAGGCCGTCGTAGCTCTTCTGGTTGTCGAATGCCGGCTGGAACTTGTCGTCGAAGATCTCGTTGCCGAAGCTGGTGATGAAGTTCCACGCGTTGATGCCGGTCTGGTCGTCGCGCTTGGCCATGATGACGTTGCCGGCGACGTCGCCGGACTGCGCCTTGGTCGCGACGTCGTAGTACTCGGTCCACGTGTTCGGGACCTTCAAACCCTTCTGTTCCAGGATGTCCTTGCGGTAGAAGAGGATCTGGACGTTCGGGTCGAACGGCATCATGTACTGCTTGCCGTTGTACGTCCCGGCGTCCCACATGACCGGGATCCAGTCTTCCTTCGGGAACTTGTCGGCCTGGATCAACGGGTCGAGCTCGAGCAGGAAGCCGTAGTAGGCGGGCAGGTACGGCTCGTCGATCGAGCTGAGGTCGTACTCGCCGGTGCCGGCGGAGAAGGTGATGACCTGCTTATTGGCCAGGTCGTTGGAGCTGACCGGGTCGAATGTCAGCTTCGCACCCGTTTCCTTCTCGAAGTCACCCGCGTAGGTCTTGATGCCGTCGTACTTGTAGTTCGACCACACCAGCAGCTTGAGGTTCGCGCCCTTCGCCTTCTCGGGGTGCATCGCGGCGGGGGCGGCCGTCGCGCCGGACGCGGCCGCGGCCGGCTTGGTCGCCGCGGCCGCGCTGCTCGCGGCGGTGGCGCCGGCAGCCGGTGTTGCGGCCCCGCCCGCGCCCGGGGTGGCGCCGGCGGCCGGCTTGGTCGCCGCGCCGGCCGGGGCGCTGGTCGCCGCCGCCGCGGGCGCTGACGTGGCGGCCGGCGCGCTCGTCGCGGCCGCGGCCGGCTTGGTCGGGGCCGCGGTCGGCGCGGCGGTCGGGCTGGCGGCTCCGCCGCAGGCTGCCAGCGCCGCCAATGCGGCGGAGCCCAGGCCGAGCTTCAGGACGGTTCGCCGGGTGTAGACGGATGCCATCGATTTGCCTCCCTCTCGTCTTGTTGCTTGTGTAGATTCAGAGTGTATGCAGCGTGCGCTTCTCGTGCTCGGGATGGTGCTCGCCTTCCTCGTGCCTACCCCCGCCCGAGCACAGGAGGTGCTGGCCGACTACCCGATCCCGAACGGTCGCTTCTTCTCGCAAGCGAGCGGCGTCGGGCCGAACGCTGGCTACTCGATCACCGACGACGGCGGCCTGGCATTCTTCGCCGAGTTTGGCCGGCTCGGCGGCGTGCCGGTGCTCGGCTACCCGGCGAGCCGTCGGTTCGAGCAGGGCGGCTTCACGACGCAGGCGACGCAGCGGTTCCTGCTGCAATGGCGGCCGGAGCTCGGACGCGTCGTGTTCGGCAACAGCTTCGACATCCTGGCGGCCGCCGGGAAAGACCCGGTCCTCCAGCAGCAGCGCATGATCCCACCGTCGGGCGACAACTCGGCGGATCAGGGGCTGCCGTGGGAGCAGGTGGTCGCGCGCCACCTCGCGATCCTGGATCAGAACCCGGCGTTGAAGTCCATCTACCTCGGCGCCCCGGACCCCGTGAACTACTTCGGGCTGCCGCAGGCGTACGCGGACATGGGTCCGGCCTTCGTGCTGCGCTGCCAGCGGGTCGCGTTCCAGCAGTGGAAGATCAACACCTCGTTCGCGCGGGCCGGCCAGGTGACGACAGTCCTTGGGGGCGACCTCCTGAAGGAGGCGGGGCTGCTGCCCGCCGACGCGGTGACCCCGGAGCCAGCCAGCTCGGTGTTGGTGGCGCCGCCAGGCGACCCGATCAAGATGCCGGCGGATGCGATCGCAGCGGCGCGCCAGGCCGCGCAGGCCGGTCGGGCGTCGACGGTTCAGGTCGTCGCTACGCTGCCGCAAGGAGTCTCACAGGGCACCGGTATCGTGCTCGACGCGACGCACGTCCTGACCAACAACCACGTCGTCGACGACAGCGACCAGGTGAAGGTCGTCCTCGCCGACGGCCGGTCGGTGCCGGCCCAGGCGGTCGCGCGCGACGCGCTGGCCGACCTCGCGGTCATCACCGTGGCGCTGCCCGGCGGCGCCGTCCAACCTGCACAGCTCGCCGACGGCAAGGCGCTGCGCGAGGGTGACCTCGTCGTCGCGCTTGGCTTCACGCCGTTCTTCCCCAGCCCCCCGACCGCCCGCGTCGGCACCTTCGGCGGAGTCGACCCGGAGGTTTCCGATCTGCTGCGGACGGATACCTTCATCCTACCGGGCGACAGCGGCGGGCCGCTCTTCGATCTGCGCGGCCGCGTGATCGGGGTCAACGAGGCGATCGAGATCGACGGCGGCAACGCCGGCCAGCCGCTGACCGGCTTTTCGATCGACGTTACATCGGCGCAGCCGCTCGTGGCGTCGCTCATCGCGAACGGGAAGGTGGCACGGCCCTTCATGGGCGTCCAGACTGTGTCGGTGACGCCGGCGATCGCGCGCTACTTCAGGCTGCCGGCCGCCAACGGTGCGCTCGTGACGGGCGTGCTGGCCGGCTCCCCGGCCGCGGCGGCGGGGCTGCGGTCTGGCGACGTCATCGTGGGCGTCAACGCCGACGCGGTTCACTCGACGCGTGACCTTGCGTCGGTGCTCACCAGGTACAGGCCGGGCGACGCGGTGCAGGTCGCCGTCGCTGGCGCGGGCGGGCGGCGCACCGTCCGCCTTGTTCTGGGCAGCCCACCCGGCTAGCGCGCCGGGGGCGCGCAGTGAATTCCACGGAAACACACCGTGGGCCAGACGGCGGCTAGTCGTCCTCCATAGGAGTACCGGCCAGGACCTCGTACTTCCCCTGGACCCCCTGGATCTGGGGCGCGCGGCCCCCGTGGCGGAAGAACACACGCGGGAAGCGGCGAGCGAGCTCCACAGCCACGTCGTGCCGTTCGTCGATCAGGTTGTTCCGCTCGCGCGGGTCTGCTTCGAGGTCGTACAGCTCGTCCGGCTCCCCCTTGGGCCGGAGAATGAGGCTGTGGCGGCGATCGCGGATCACGCGGTCGACGCCCTCGTGGTAGCCCACGATGACGACGTCGCGGTGCTCGTCGGCGTCGCCCTCGAGCACGCGTCGGAAGCTGCGGCCGGCCATCGCCGACTCGACTTCCCCGATGCCGAGCAGCTCGAGCAGTGTCGGCAGCACGTCCTGGAACTGAACGATTGCTTTGCGCCGTCCCCTCACGCGTGCGCCGGGCAGGCGGATCATCATCGGCACCTTGAGCAGCTCGTTGTAGAGCCGGTCGGCGCCCTTGAGGAACTTACCGTGGTCGCCGAGCGGATGGCCGTGGTCGGCGAGCACGAGGATGACCGAGTCGTCGTAGTAGCCGTTCTCCTCGAGAGCTTCGAACAGCCGGCCGAGGCAGTGATCGGTGAACTCGAGCTCGCCAGCGTAGAGCGCGCGGATCTGGCGCTGCTCGGCGGGCGTCGACCACTTGTCGGCGAGGCCACCCATCGGCATGATCAGGCGCTTCCCCTGGTACGCGGGGTCGCCGTAGCGGTCGAAACGGCGCGGTGGGTCCCACGGCTCGTGCGGGTCGAAGCAGTCGACCCAGAGGAACAGCTTGTCGTGCGACCGGTTCGCCTTCAGCCACTTGATCGATTCGTCGACGACCTGCGCCGGGAAGTAGTCCGACTCCTGCTCGAAACCGTTCATGTTGGCCAGGCACTGGCGGACGAGGCGGCGCCACAGCTTGGGGTAGTGGTCGTTGACGTAGTCGTCGAGGTTGCGCGTCGGCGGCGCCGACTCGTACGGGTCGTACTCCTGCCCGCGGATCCAGCGGTAGGCGTTGAAGGAGCGGAAGAAGTTCATGCCCGGGCCGCGGAAGTGGTAGTTGTCGGTGACCAGGCCGCTGACGTACCCCTCGGCCCGCAGCAAGTCGGCGACCGTCACGTCGCCGGGGCCGAGCGCGCCCCACGGCCGTGCGTGCAGAGTCCGCTGGCCAGTCATGAGCTGGAGCCTGACCGGCATGGTCGGCAGCGCCTCTGGGTAGGCGTTTTCGAACACGACCGATTGTTCGGCGAAGGCGTCGAGGCTCGGCGTGTGGCAGGCCGGCACGTCCGGGAAGGCCGGCGCGCCGCGGTGGTAATGGCCGACGTGGTCCTGGCGGACGGTATCGACGACGATCATCACGAGGTTCGTCATAGAGTGCGATGGTACGACTCCCGCGTAGACTACGTCTGTGGACGACGCGCTGATCGAGGAGCAGGCGCGAGCGCGCGGGCTGAAGGTCGACGCGGCGCGCGCCAGAGAGTTCGATGCCTCGCTCAACAGCCTGCTCGCGCGGCTCCGGCACCTCGGCGAGCTGCTGCCGTGCGGCGCAGCGCCGCCGCCGAACCGGGCACCCGGTTGAGCGACATCGCCTTCCTGAGCGCCGCTGAGCTAGGGCGGAGGATCGCCCGCCGGCACCTATCGCCGGTCGAGGTGACCGACGAGATGCTGGCGCGGATCGCGCGGCTCGACAGCCAGCTCAACGCGTACGTGACCGTTGTCCCCGAGCGGGCGCGCGCCGAGGCGAAGGCGGCCGAGACCGAGATCGCCGCCGGCGCCTGGCGTGGCCCGCTGCACGGCGTGCCCATCGCGTTGAAAGACATCTTCGACACCGCCGGGATCGAGACGGCGGCGGGCTCGAAGATCCTGCGCGGCAACGTCCCGGACGCCGACGCGGCGGTCGTCGAGCGGCTCCGCGCGGCCGGGACGCTGCTGCTCGGCAAGCTGAATATGCACGAGTTCGCCTACGGGACGACCAACCGGAACGAGCACTGGGGCGACTGCCGCAACCCCTGGAACCTCGCCCACGTCCCGGGTGGGTCGAGCGGCGGCTCCGGCGCGGCACTGGCGGCCGGGCTCTGCTACGGATCGCTCGGTACGGACACCGGCGGCTCGATCCGCATCCCCGCCTCGGTCTGTGGCGTCGTGGGGCTCAAGCCCACGTTCGGGCGCGTCAGCCGGCGCGGCGTCGTTCCGCTCGCCTGGTCGCTCGACCACGTCGGGCCGATGGCACGTACCGTGGAGGACGCCGCGCTGCTGCTCGGCGCGATTGCCGGGCACGACCCGGCGGATGAATGGAGCGCCACGGAGCCAGTCGACGACTACACGCGGGACCTCGAGGCGGGCGTGCGCGGGCTCCGCCTGGGCCTGCCGCGGCAGCTTTTCTTCGAGGGGCTCGATCCGGCGGTCGAGCACGAAGTACGGGCGGCGATCGACGTGCTCATCGGCGAGGGCGCCTCGACGCTGGAGGTTGAGCTGCCGCACGTCGAGCACGCGCAGACCGCCCTGCACGCCACGCTCGCGAGCGAGGCGAGCGCCTACCACCAGCGGTGGTTGCGGGAGCGTCCCGACGACTACGGCGACGTTCGGCCGGCGCTCGAGCTCGGCCTGTTCATCCCGGCGGTCGACTACGTGAACGCGCGCCGCTGGCAGACACTGGTGCGGAGCGACTTCGCCGCCGCGCTCCGACAGGTGGACGTACTGGTCGCGCCCAGCCTGCCGCGGACCGCGCCGCGGATCGGCGAGCCAGTCTCGCGCGAGCCGCGTATTGCCTGGAACCGGTTCATGACGCCCCTGAACCTGGCCGGTCTACCAGCCATCTCGGTGCCGTGCGGATTCGACGAGTCAGGGCTGCCAGTCGGGCTTCAGATCGCCGGGCGCGCGTGGGACGAGGCGACGGTCCTCCGCGTCGCGCGGGCATACGAGCGCGCTACCGATTGGCACGAGCAGCGGCCGCCGATGGCGGCGTAGGCGGCGTGTCATCTCGAGGAGCGGAGCGATGAGGGATTCTGGCAGTCACGGCGTCCGCGAGCGCTGGTGCCCGACGCCCCGGTCGAGGTTCCTCGCTCCCGTCGGAGGGGCACGGACGCGGCGGGCGGATTGACGTAGGAGCGAGCATGCCGCGGTACGACGCCGAGTGGATCGGCTCGATGATGAGCGCCGAGCGCGCCCGCCAAACGCGCCCGCGGCGGCTGCTGCGGGCAGCCGGGGCGCAGCCTGGCGTCGACGTCGTCGACTACGGGGCCGGGCCCGGCTTCTTCGCCCTGCCCGCCGCGCAGATCGTCGGCCCAACAGGGCGGGTCAAGGCAGTCGAGGTCGAGCCGCGCATGCACGATGAGATCCGCCGCCGCGCCCGCGAAGCTGGGCTGCGCAACGTCGAGCCGATCACGCCCGAAGCGGCGGCCCGCCTGCCGGACGGCTGGGCTGGCCTCGTCATCGCGGCGCTCTTCCTCCACGACTTTCCGCCCGAGCGGCGGGACGAGCTCCTGCCCGAGCTGCGGCGGCTCTGCGCGCCGGACGGTCGGCTCCTGGTCGTCGAGTGGGTGGCCCCGGGAGGACTGGCTGGGCCGTCGACGCCCAACCGGTTCGCGGTGGGCGACCTGGCCGGGCTGCTGCGGCGGCACGGCTTCCGCCCCGGACGGCCGCGGCGGCTGGGCGAGAGCTACTTCTCGATCCTGGGGAGGCCGACGTGAGCGTCTGGCAGCACACGGACTTCAAGTTCCATCGGCGGATCACGCAGATCGGCTGCTACTGGGGAGGCGGCGGCCACACGGAGCTGTACCTGGTCGAAGGCGACAGGCTGGCGCTGATCGACACCGGTGTGGCCGACACGCCGAGCCTCTACGTCGAGCCGGCGCTGCGGGCCATCGGCCGCTCGTTGAGTGACCTCGGAGTCGTGATCAACACCCACGGACATCACGACCACGCCGGCGGCAACCGCCGGGTCTGGGACGCCGCGCACTGCGAGATCTGGGTGCCCGAGCCCGACGTGCCGATCACGCAGGACGCGAACTTGCAGTTCGAGCTGTTCTTCGCGCGGAACCAGAGGCTGGTCGGCCAGGGAGACCGGCTCGAGCACGCCCGGCGGGAAATCGTCGCGTCGGCCGGCGAGCCCGCGCCGGTCAGTCGCAGGCTCCTGGACGGCGACGTGCTCGACCTCGGCAAGGGGGTCGAGCTGCGCGTCGTCGGCACGCCCGGGCACACCGTGGGCTGTAGCACGTTCTTCTGGGAGCGCGAGGGGATCGCAATCTCCGGTGATTCCGTGCTCGGTCGGGGCAGCCGCGACGGCGGGATGCCGCTCATCTTCTACCCCGAGCTCTACCGCGAGACCATCGACAAGATACGCGGCCTCCACGCGCGCACGCTCTGCTTGGGGCACCACTACAAGACGCTGCGGCAGACGAACGAGTCGATCCGGTACGGCGATCTGGTCGACGCGTTCCTCGACGAGAGCGCCGAGATCGCCGCGATCCTCGAGATGGCGACGGAACGGGCGGTCGCATCGCTCGGCAAGCAGGCGCCCTTCGTGGAGATCGCGCGGCGAGCGCTGGCCGCGATCGGCGAGCGGATGCCGCTGCGGAACGAGCCGGGGGGCGAATGGCCGAATGGGGCTATTGCGGCCATCTCGGCCTACTGGAGCAAACTGACGGGTAACGAGGTCTGACGGTGGGTGGGCGGGCGAAACGCCAACGGTTGCAGTTGACACGCGAGACGCTTGGCCGATAGAGTGCGCGCGGCCGCGATAGGCACGAGTTCGGCGCGCCGAGCGCGCCGCGTTTGAGGGCGGTTACCCCACTAGATGGCCTCTACCTCGGCCGCGCCTGAGGTCGCTCGTGTTCTAGCGCCACCCCGGCTGGCTCGTGGGCAGTCGCTGCGTGGACGTCTCCGCGTCTTGGCGCTGCGCCTCGCCGCGCGCGCGCACCACCACGGGGTAGCGCGCTTCGCCTGGCCAAGCCTGGCGCTGTCGGCGTTCGTGCTTGCCTACCTCGGCGCCGTCGTCGTCCACGAGCTATGCGTGCTGGTGGGCGCTCTGCTGCTGCCGATCGTAACCGGCGTGCCGGCGATTCAGGCGGTCCTCGCCGTTCTGCCGGTCAACTTCGTCTACGCGTCAGCCATGGTGCGCTACGCCGGACAGATCGAAGCGTCCGGATTCGCGGTCGCCGGGCCGGTCGGCGTCGTGCTGTCGTCGTGGCTGCCAGGTGTGTTCTACGACCCGTCGTACGTGGCGGGCGATGGGTTCGTGAGCGCTGTGCTGTCGCCGGGCAGCTCGCTGCTCGCGCGCACGGTCGCCATGACGCTCGCGAACACCGCGCTCATGGTGCTCGGCTTCGCCGTGATCGGGCGGGCGGTGCGCGGCGCGACGGCGCGCCATTTGCGCGACCTCCGGGGCCGCGCTCTGGCGCTGCTCGCGGTAGGGGTTGGGCTTCAAGTCGAGGTCGCCGCGCGCATCGTGCGCGACGCCGGGAGCACGCGCGACCTCGAGACCCTCGGCGTGCTGCCGTTCTTGCTGCACGAGGTGATGGGGCTGCGCCGCGAGGTCTACGACCTTGTGATGTTCCAGCTCTCGCGCTGGGTCGATCCGGTCTTCGGCGAAGCGGTCCTGCTGGGGCTCTTCGCCCTGCTCGTCGCAAGTGACGTGCTCGCCCGAACCGCGCGGATGCTCGCGGGCCGTGTTCACGCGCTCTACTGTGCGCGCCCAGCGCGCGGCGTTCCCCCACTGCTTCGGCAGCGGCGGCTCGTCGTCGAAGCGGCGATGGTTGGGGCGCTGGTGGCGACGCTTCCGGTATGGGACTACGTGAGCCCGCAGTCGCGCTTCCTCGAGTGGGACGACGTGGGCGTGGACGACGCCTCCGGCGCCAGCCCGCTCGTGCTCGGCGATGGCACGCCAACCGTGAACCTGGCCGTGCCCCCGGCGCCGTCAGGCGCCCCGGCGATCGTCTTGCCCGGCGCGCCGAGCGCGTTGCTGCCCGTCCCGAGCGTCGCGCGCCCGCCCGCTGCCGTCTCCCCGCCGGCCTCGCCTCCGCCGGGGGCCCGCCCGCCGACGCCGCTGGCGCCGTACGTTGGCCCGAGCTCGGTCCAGGTGGCTGGCCGCGCAGGTCATTTCACCTACGTCGTCGACGGCCGGCCGACCGAGTTCCGCGGCATGGGCTACAACGTCACGTTCGCCGGCCTGCCGCCCGCCGAGCGCGCCGACAGGCTGGCACGTGACTTCGCGGCGATGCACGAGATCGGCGTGAACGTCGTGGTCGGCTGGCGGACCACCGATTGGGACGAGGCTGTGCTCGACGCGGCGCAGGCAGCCGGGGTCGGCGTCGTGATGCCGTTCGAGCTGAGCGACCAGCTCGACTACTCGGATAAGGCCGTGCGGTCGCGCCTGCGGAGCGACGTGCTCGCGTGGGTCGCCCGGTTCCGCAACCACCCCGCGATCCGGATGTGGGGCATCGGGAACGAGACGCTGCTGCACCTCAAGCAGCCGGCACGGGCGCGCGCCTTCGCCGAGTTCTACACGCAGCTCGTCGACCTCGTGCGGCAGTTCGACCCCGACCATCCCGTGCTCTACCGGGAGGCCGAGGACGTCTACGTCAAGTGGCTGCAGGACGCCTGGTCGCCGCGCGGAGCGCCGCCCGGCTTCGTGCTGGGTATGAACTTCTACACGTTCCGGTTGAAGGACGCGCTGGCCGCCTGGCCGAGCCGCAACTGGGACGTGCCGCTCGTCATCTCGGAATTCGCGCCAGCGGGCCTGGGGCGGGGCGAGCGCGCGGCGGGGTACTGGAAGATGTGGAGCATCATCCGGATGCGGCCGGAATTGGTGCTCGGCGCCGCGCCGTACGTCTGGAACGTCGAGGGGCCGGAGCCGGTCGATCGGCTGTTCGGATTGACCCAGGACGGCAGGCCGGTCGACTCGACGCTCGGAACGCTGCGCGACATGTACCAGGCGGCGCCAACCGACGAAGGCGCGCCGGTCGCGGTCCCGTCGCTCGTCGGGCTCCCCGAGGCAACCGCGCTGCAGGTGCTGCGGCACGTCGGGCTCAAGGCCGGCGGCGTGCTCCACCGACGCGCCGCCGACCTGGCCGACCCGGTCGCCATCCAGCGGTACGGCGTGGGCAGCGTCATCCAGCAGGACCCTTCGCCCGGTGCGCAGCTCGCGCGCGGCGCGCCCGTCGACGTCGTGGTCGCCGACGGCGCGCTCGCGCCGGAGGTCGCCGCCAGGCCCATCGCGAGCTGAACGTCGATGGGTTTTCGACCTCCAGGGCTGCTAACCTAGCCCCCGTCATGCCGAGCATCAGTGCCTTCTTCCCGGCCTACGGCGACGCCGGGACGATCGCGAGCATGGTCGTGCTCGCCGAGCGCACGCTGCGTGGACTCACCGATGACTGGGAGGTGATCGTCGTCAACGACGCCTCGCCGGATCACTGCGCCGACGTGCTCGACGAGCTTCGGGCGACGCACCCAAGGCTGCGCGTCATCACACACGCGAAAAACCGCGGGTACGGCGGCGCGCTGCGGAGCGGCTTCGCTGCCGCGACGAAGGAGCTCGTCTTCTACACCGACGGCGACGCGCAGTACGATCCGCGCGAGCTGACGCGCCTTATGGCGGCTTTCGGGCCCGACGTCGACGTCGTGAACGGCTACAAGCTTTTCCGCGGCGACGGGCCGGTGCGCGCGGTCGTCGGCAAGATCTACCACCTGGTCGTTTCGTTCGCTTTCGGCCTGAGGATCCGCGACGTCGATTGCGACTTCCGGCTCATCCGGCGCGAGCTCCTCGACGAGCTCGAGCTCGAATCGACGAGTGGCACGATCTGCGTCGAGCTGATCAAGAAGCTGCAGGACCGCGGCGCTCGCTTCGCCGAGGTTGGGGTCAACCACTACGACCGCCCGTTCGGCTCGTCACAGTTCTTCCGGCCCATCCGGCTGCTGCGGACGCTCGTGCAGCTCGGCCAGCTGTGGTGGAAGGTCGTGGCGCGAGGGCAGCGGCTGGGGGAGCCACGCGGGGCCGTCCAGCGGGTCGCTGCGCCGAAGCCGTGAGCGATTACCTGGGGTACTACGCGGGGCGGCGGGTGATGGTGACGGGGGGGTTGGGGTTCATCGGCTCGAACCTGGCGCGGCGGTTGGTGGAGCTGGGGGCGGAGGTGCTGCTGGTGGACTCGTTGGTGCCGGGGTACGGGGGGAACCTGCACAACGTGGCCGACCTGGGCGGGCGGGTGGTG
>DASRFH010000051.1:0-7895 GCA_035651675.1 Chloroflexota bacterium
TCGCCGACGCGCGTCAGGCCGCCCGGGTTCGTGAACCGTGAGAGCGCGATCCGCGCCAGCGGCTGGTTGAAGCCGTTCGAGAAGATGCCGTTGATCGTGCCGTCCGGCCCGATCGTGAAGCTGGTGAGCGACCCGGCGTCGTGGCCGTCCTGCTTCTCGACGTTCACGGTCGATTGCTGGGCGAAGCCCGTCATCGACGACATGAAGATGTTGATCGCGCTGGTGCCTGTCGCATCGGCAGCGCCGTTGTTGAACTGGAGGTTCATGGTGCCGTCGGGCTGGGTCGGGTCGCTCTGCGGTTGGCCGCCGGTGTCGAACGTGACGGTACCAGAGGCGAGCGGGTTCTGTGTCACGATCGATGCATCGGTCGTCGTCGCCTCCCAGTCCCAGGCGTTCGCGTTCGGAACCTTGACGAACCGCAGCGTGATGTTGTGCGGCGCGCCGAGCGAGTCGAACACCTGCATCACCGTCTCGACCGCCGTACCGTCCGCCGCGCGCGAGTCGAGGTTGCCGGCGATCGTGATGTTGGTCGACTGGGTGGGCGGGCTCATCGTGTTGAACGGGATCGTGATGTCGCCGATCGGCTGACCCGTGTCGATCGCGCCGGTATTGTCAGCGGTCCAGCCCTGCACCTTGAGGCCCGTCGATGGGCTGACCAGCTTGCCATCGGAGCCGACGTCGAACGATCCGTCACGCGTATAGACGATGCTCTGGCCATCCGAGAGGTTGAAGAAGCCATCGCCCTGGATCGCCAGGTCGGTGACCTTGCCGGTCGGCTGCAGATCACCCTGCGTCTGGAAGTTGTCGATGCCGGCGATCGCGACCCCGAGGCCGACCTGCGCGGCGTTGACACCGCCGTGGGTCGCTGTCGGCGCGACCGCGCCGCGCAGCGTCTGGTTGAGCACGTCCTCGAAGTCGATGCGCCCGGCTTTGAAGCCGGTGGTGTTGACGTTGGCGATATTGTTGGCCACCGTGTCCATGAACGTCTGGTGGTTCCTGAGCGCGGTGACCGCGGCGAACATAGAACGGATCATTGACTCTGGTTTCCTCCGTCACGCGTGTGCTGCGTGCCATCGGTGGGCCGCTGCATTCGGCGGTCGGCCCCAGCCCCCCTCGCGGGTCCAGCTGCGCGGCACGCGTGTGTGAACGCCATTAGCCGATGACGACGCTGTCGATGTTGGTGAATACGTTCTCCTTCGCGCGGCTGCTGTCCACCGCCGTGACGACGGTCTTGTTCTCGACGCTGACCACGAAGGCCAGATCGTCCAACAGGACGAGCGAGTCCTTGCTGCCCTTCTGCTCGGCCTTGTCGACCGCGTGCTTCAACCGGTCGACCGCGGCTAGGCCCAGGTCGACGTTTGCCTGCTGCAGCCGGTGCTGTGCGTGCGCCGAGAGCTTGATGCCCTCCGCGCCGAGCCGCGCCGCCAGCAGGTCGGCGAACGCCGCGCCGCCGTCGGACCGCGGCAGGCCGCCGCGAACCGCGATCTGCTCGCCAGATGCTGGGCCCTGAACTCTGTCAAGCACTTGCGTCCACCGACCTGGTGCCGCCCGTGCCCGTGCTGCCCGCCCCGGATCCGTCCTTGGCCGGCGGATCGACGTGCGGCAGCGAGCCGGCGTCGGCCGCCACGGCCAACACCTTGTCGAGGTCGACCACTGTGTCGCCGATGTGCACCTTCGGCACGCCTGACTCCATCGTCGCACCCGTCACGGCGCCGGTGACAACCTTGCCGTCCGCGTCGGTCGCCTCGACGGTCTTGCCGATCAGACTGCTCGCCTGGCCGAGCTGCTGGGCGTTCAACAGCGATTTCACGCTCGTGTTGAGCGTCTGCATTTGCTCGAGAACGTTGAACTGGGCCGTCTGGGCGAGGAACTGGGTGTTGTCCATGGGCTGGGTGGGGTCCTGGTTCTTGAGCTCGGCCAGCAGCAGGTTCATGAAGTCGTCTTTGCCCAGATCGTTCGACGCGCCCGACGAGGACGTGTTCTTGATCGTGGCCGAGAAGATCGACGTGCCTTTCGGCGCATTGCTGTTGACGTCGCCGACGCTGCTCACGTTGTCTGAGTCACCTCCTTACCCTGGCAAAGTCCGGAATGGTTCTCGAAGCCACACCTCGGATCGAAAATTGTGAACGCCGGGCTTCACGCCCGGTAATCGACTGGTCGGCCCGACCCGGCCGCCGCCAGCGCCTCGGCGAAGTCGTCGCCGCCGCGATCGCTGCGGTTGGTCCGGACGTCGTCGACCCAGCCCCGCGACCGGCGCGGGTGCTGGCTGTCCTGCGAGAGCTGCCCCTGGCTCACCTGGACCACGAAGCGGTCGACCCGGATGCCCTGATCCTGGAACGACTGCTTGAGCTGGCCCAGGTTCGACTCGATCACCGCCTTCGCCTGCGCACTATCGGCGTGCATCCGGACGGTGACGCCGGCGTCGTCCATCGAGAGATGGACGTTGAGGCGCCCGAGCGATTCGGGGCGGAGCTGGATGTGGAAGTCCGACTTGCCCTGGCCTGCCAGCAGGCTTACCTGGTCGGCGATGTCCTTGACCAGCTTGGCCGCGTCGGGCGACGCGGCGGGCGCTGGCGGGTCGGGCATCACCAGCCGGGATGCGGTCGGCTGGGGGATGGCCGGGGTCTGGGCGGGCGGAGGTGACAGCTCGGAGTCCTTCGCCTTGCCAGCGCCCTCGGGCGTAGGGCCGGTTGACGGCAACGCCCCCTTCGGCTGCGCGGGGTCGGGCGCTTGCGACTCCTTCGGCGCCGCGCCGGTCGGCTGCGCGGGTTGGACCGTTTCAGCCGGCCGCCCCGGCTGGAGCGGCGCCGCGAGCTCGATCGACGTGACGTGGACGCCAGCACCCTTGAGCGCGTCCCGGATGGTACCCAGGCACTCCTGGACGGCCTGCCGGCCGGCCTCGGTGCTCGCCTGGATCGTGGCCCTGACCCCGTCGCTGGTCCGTTCCAGGTGGATCTGGAGCGTCCCCGTCGACGCGGGCTCGAGCTGGATGGTCACCTCCGAGCTGCCCTTGAGCTGCCCAAGGTTGAGGCCACCGCCCATCTCGGCAATCTGGACGATCGCTTTGGCCCCCTCCACCATCGCCGCCAGCCGATCGAGCGGCGCCGGCCGTGGTGTCGACGCCGCCTGAACGCCGCCGACGGAGGTCGAGCTGACGCCGGACTGCACGCCTGCGATGGCGCCGTTGGCCGCCATCAGCTCGCGCGCGACGCTCGCCGCCGCGGCCGCAACGCCTGTGACCGCACCGTCGAGGTCGGTGGCCTTCGCGACGAGCTCTCTGAGCGACTTCAGGGCGCCGCCGACACCACCGCTGGTGCCGTGCTCGACGGGATCGCCGAACACATTCGTGAATGTGTTGCCGAACGCGCCGCCAGGGTCGCCGCGCGGCACGCTGGCGAACGTCGTCCCCACGACCGACGCGGCCGAAGCCGGGCCGTTCGTGCTCGCCCCGAGCTGGGCGACGAGCTGTTCGAGCATGCGGACGAGGGAGTCCGGGCCGTCCCGTGCCTCGTCGGCGCCGATTGGCCCCGTTGGAAGCCAGCGCATCGCGTCGCCCAGGAGATCGGCCGGGTTCGTCGGCCTGTCGCCGACGGTCGAGAACTGGATGCCCTCGCCGACGCGCGACGCGCCGAGCACCTGGTCGAACGTCGCCATGATCGGGTCGCCGCCCTCCCCGCCGCCGCGCGCCTCGAGCTGCTCGAGTTGCCGAAGCGCCGACGAAAGGAGCTGTACGCGCGAGCCGGCCGCCGCCGTGGCGTCGTGCGACGCCGCGGCCTGGACCTGGGCGCCGTCCTGCCCCTGCGTCGCGGTACCGGTCTCAAGCACCTTCCCGACCATCGCCAGGAAGACCGCCAGGAACGCCGCGATCGCCTGAGCCGGGAGCTGAGCTTGTGGATCGGAGTCCGTGGATGGGGTCGTTGGGAGAGACAGTTGAATGGGGGTCTGGCCTTGAGGCTGGGACGGCGGCTGGGACAGGGCTTGGGGCTGGGCCGGACCAGTGGCGAGCACCTTGGCAAGCGTCACCTCGAAATCGGGCCCACCCGCCGCCGGCGGTGCCATCGCCCTGGCTGGTGCTGGTGCTGAAGCGACTGCTGTGACTGTCGTCATCTAATCACCCCCTTCCCCGACACAGACTTCACCAGCGGCCGGCGAGCAGCGCGCCGGCCGCACCCACGAGGGTCAAACTTGCATCCGCATGACTTCCTGGTACGCGTCGATCAGCTTGTTGCGGACCTGCATTCCGAGCTGGAACGTCAGGTTCGCTTGCTCCATCGAGATGGTCACGTCGTGGAGGTCGACTGGTTGGCCGGTCGCCAGCTTCTGAACGTTCGCGTCGGCCGCTTTCTGGAGGCCGTCGATGTTCTGGACCGCGTCGCCGAGCAGCTTGGCGAAGGAGGCGGCCGCGTCTCCGGGCCCGCCGCTCGCGGAGTCCGGCCTCGACTGCTGGCGCTCCGCTGCGATCGGCGGCTGGGGGACCACGTTCGACTGCTGCGGCTGCGCCGCGATCGGTGGCGCCTGAGGGACCGGCGGTTTGAGCGCGGGAGCCGCCGGAAGGTACGGGTTGATCGGGCCGATCGCCATCCTATTTCTCGATCGGCGGGCAGCGCTTCACCACTACCGCCCTTCCCGGATGGCGCTGCGCATGATGCCGAGTCTGGCCGACGTCATCTGGCCAAGCGCGCTGTAGGTGAGCTGCGTCTCTGCGAGCTTCGTCATCTCGCGCTCGACGTCGACGTTGTTGCCGTCGTTGCGCAGCGTACCGTCGCCAGATAAGTGGGTCACTGGCTTGGCCTCGAACGTTTCGACTCGCGGCTGGAGTGGGATGTGCCGAGGATCAGTGGTATCGAGGCCGATCGACTTCACTACTGGCGCGATCTTCGGTCGACCGGCGAGCTGCTGCTGGAGAGCTTCCTCGAACGAGACGGCCTGCGCCTTGTACTCCGGCGTGTCGACGTTGGCGATGTTGTTAGCGATCGCCTGCTGGCGCATCTGCAGACCGGTCAGCGCCGTCCGCACCACCCGCGAGGTCAAGTCATCGAACAGGCCGAGGCTCACAGCCCAGCCGCCTTCATCTGGCGCTGCAAGCCGAGCACTTTCGCGACGTAGCCCCGCGTCTCGTCGAAGGGCGGGACGCCGCCGTACTTCGCGACCGCGCCGGGGCCCGCGTTGTAGGCGGCGAGCGCCAGCTCCGGCTTCCCGAACCGGCGCAGCATCTCGCCGAGGAACCGCGTGCCGCCGTCGACGTTCTGCTCGGGGTCGAGCGAGTCCTGGACGCCCAGCGCCCTGGCCGTACCGTCCATGAGCTGCATCAGCCCCTTGGCCCCGGCCTTCGAAATGGCGCCAGGATTGAAGCTCGATTCCGCCTTCGCGACCGCGGCCACCAGCGTCGGATCGACGCCGTATTTCCTGGCCGCCTCGCCGATGATCTCCGCGAACGGCACTGCCTGGCGGCGGGCAAGAAACGACGGCGGACCCCGGAATGCCTCCGGAAGCGTCGCATCGTTCGTCGCGGCCGTTACCCTCACAGGATCGCTTCCTCCCCGGCGGCCGCCCGGCGGTTGTACCGGACGGTGACCATATCGTCGACCAGCGCCTGCTCGGCGCGCGTCGCCCATTCGTCGTAGGCGCGGTCGTGCCGTTGTTTGAGCTTCTCCAGGACCTTCCGCTCCTGCATCGCCTGGATCACGTCCTGGCGCCGCGCCTCGGTCCGCTCAGCCGCCTTCTCGACAACCGAGCCCTGGTGCCCGATCGCCGCCTGGACAGCTCCCAGGTAGGCAAACCCCTGCTGGACGGCCGCGACGTCGACGCGGCCGCCTGTCAGCAGCCGAGCCGTGTCGAGCAGAGAGCGCTGCCTCTCCTGGCGAAACTGGTCGAGCAGCGAGCGCGCCTGCGCCTCCTCGGCCTGCGCGCGCGCCAGGTCGAGCTGCAGCAGCTCTTCGCGGTTCGCGCGGTACCTCAGCACGGCCTGAAGCCGGAAGCGCCGTTCCATCGGCTGCTTTTTACGGCCCGATCACACTGCGGCACATAGGGGACACGCCTACGACTGCTCGGGGTTCCCTGAATCTCCATCGGCGAACACCGAACGAAGCCTGATCATCGTCTCCTCCCACGACGACGGCTCCTGGGCGTCCTGTCGCAGGAAGGCGGTGATGTACGGCATGAGGCGAATCGCGTCGTCGATCCGCGGATTGGAGCCGTGCGCGTACGCGCCGATGTCGATCAGGTCGCGGGCGTTCGTGTAGGTCGCCAGCAGCTCGCGCAGGCGGCCCGACAGCGCGCGGTGCTCGGCGGTCGTGACGTCCGACATCACGCGGCTGACCGAGTCGAGCACGTCGATCGCCGGGTAATGGTTCTCGGTCGCAAGCGCGCGTGACAAGACGACGTGACCGTCGAGGATCGAGCGCGCCGTGTCGGTGATCGGCTCGTTCAGGTCGTCGCCCTCGACGAGCACGGTGTAGAAGGCGGTGATCGTCCCGTAGTCGGACGTGCCAGCCCGCTCCATCAGACGAGGCAGCAGGGCAAAGACGCTCGGCGTGTAGCCCTTCGAGGCCGGCGGCTCGCCGACCGCCAGTCCGATCTCGCGCTGCGCCATGGCGAAGCGCGTCACCGAGTCCATCAGGAGCGTCACGTCGCGACCGCGATCGCGGAAGTACTCGGCGATCGCGGTCGCCACCCAGGCCCCTTTCAGCCGCACGAGCGCCGGCTGGTCGGAGGTCGAGACGACCACGACCGACCGCTTCAGCCCCTCCTCGCCGAGGTCGCGCTCGATGAACTCGCGCACCTCCCGCCCGCGCTCGCCGATGAGCGCGATGACGCTCACGTCCGAGACGGTGTTCTTGGCGATCATGCCAAGGAGCGTGGACTTCCCGACGCCCGACCCGGCGAAGATCCCCATTCGCTGCCCCTTGCCGACGGTCAACAGCCCGTCGAGCGCGCGCACGCCGGTCGCGAGCACTTCCTTGATCCGGCTGCGCTGCAGGGGGTGTGGCGAATCGGCGGTGGTCGGATAGCGGCGCGCGGCTTCGATGGGGCCGCGGCCGTCGATCGGGCGCCCGAGGCCGTCGATGACGCGCCCGAGCAGCTCGTCGCCGACCGGTACCGTGAACGAGCGGCCGGTCGCGCGCACCTCGCTGCCCGGCTTGATGCCCTCCATCACGCCGAGGGGCATCAGCAGGATCCGGTTGTTGCGGAAGCCGACGACCTCGGCCGGGATGGGGTGCGCGTCCGGTCGGGGATAGACGTTGCAGACCTCGCCGAGCCGCGCGCCGATGCCCTCGGCCTCGATCGTGAGCCCGACGACCTGCAGCACCGACCCGGTGCAGCGGATCGCGTTGAGCTCCTCAACCTGGTTGACGTGGTGCTCGAGGTCGATCCGCCGTTCGCGGACGGCGCGTGCGATCGCGCCGTCCTGGATGAGGGGTGCCATCTACTCGGCCAGCGTCCCCTCTCCCTCCGGGAGAGGCACCCCAACATCGCTCTCTCCCTCTGGGAGAGAGTCTGGGTGAGCGCCCCGTTCTTCTTCGACGCCGAGCGCCTGCGCGATCTCGTCGAGCTGCGTTTCCAGCTGCGCGTCGATCGTCCCGGCCCGCGTCTCGATCACGACACCGCCACGGCCGATCGCCGGGTCGGCAACCACCTCGTAGGTCCGGTCGTTCTCGACCGCGCCGTGTGCGCGCGCCCAGTACGCCCCGAGCTCCTCGTAGTCATCCGGGTTGACCCGCAGCCTCACGAGGCCGTCGGCGGCGACGTGCCGCAGCGCGGCCTCGGCGAGCCGGTGGACGATCGTCGGGTCGGTCATCAGCTCGCGCTGGACGACCTTGCGGGCGATCCGTGTGGCCAGCCGGACGACCTCTGCCTCGGCGTTGTGCAGCAGCTCGCGCCGGTCGACCGCCGCG
>DASRFH010000052.1:0-10779 GCA_035651675.1 Chloroflexota bacterium
CAGCACGTCGGGCCGGAGGCGCGCCAGCTCGCGGCCGAGCGTCGGGTAGAAGTGGTAGTGGAAGTGGCCGTCGAACGCGAGCGGGATCGGCCGGAGCTCGTAGCCGCGCGTGAAGGCTCGCTCCACCCGCGTGACGCGCCCTACGTCGGTCCAGTGTGGCGGCACCAGGACGGTGAGCTCGACGCCGGGCAGCGCGGCCAGCTCTTCGGCTTTCCGCTGGTACGCGCCGACGAGCAGCGCCTTCGAGAGGATGACGACCCGCATCAGCCGGGCGTCCGCCGCAGGCGGCCGTCCTCATCGCCATCCCGAGGGGGCCGTGGGATCTCCCCCGCGGCGGCGCATCCCGCTTGCGACGACCGCACCAGGTCACGGCGGCCGAGACCCCCGCGCGGTCGGCCGCGTGATGCCACCCCCTGCGCTCTCATGCCGCGACCGCGTCGCGGTACGCCTGGAGCGTCGCCGTGGCGGTCTTCTCCCAGCTGAACTCGGCGGCGCGGGCCAGGCCTCGTTCGCCCCGCTCCGGCTCGGCGAGCCCCCGCGCGATCGACTCCGCCATCTGCGCCTCGTCGTCGGGGTCGAACAGCAGCGCCGCGTCGCCGGCCACCTCGGGCACCGACGACGCGTTCGAGCAGGCGACCGGCGCACCGCAGGCCATCGCTTCGAGCACCGGCAGACCGAACCCCTCGTAGCGCGAGGGGTAGACGAACAGCGCGCAGCCCGAGTAGAGCGCGCGGATCTCGTCGCGCGCCATGCCGACGAAGCGCACGTGCTTCTCGAGGCCGAGCTGCTCGACGAGCGACCGCACGGGTGGGAACAGCGCGCCGCGCTGGTCGGGGTTGCCGGTGATCACGAGCGGCTCGACGACGCCGTGGCTGCCGCGCGCCCGGGCGTAGGCCAGGATCAGCCGCGGCACGTTTTTCCGCACGTCCAGCCCGCCGTTGTAGAGGACGTAGCGCTCCGGCAGCCGTAGCCGCCGCCGGACGGCTTCGATCTCCTCAGGGGGTGCCGGCGTAAACGACGGGTCCGCGGCGAGCGGGATCACGCGCACGCGCTGGCGCGGCACGTCGAGGAAGCGCACCACGTCGTGGCGCGACGCGTTCGAGTCGGTCAGGATCAGCCGCGCGCGTCGGACGGTGGCCGTCTGAAGCCGCATGTACATCCGGACGAGCGGCGACCCGCGGTACTCCGGCAGCACGAGCGGGATCACGTCGTGCGCCGTCACGACGAGGGGTGCGGGGGACCGGGCCGGCGCGGCGAAGTAGGGGTAGTGGACGAGGTCGGGACCGAGGGCACGGGCGGCGCGCGGCACCGTGACCTGCTCGAACCAGAGCTTCCTCAGGTCCTCGCCGCCGAAGCCCGACCTATCCGGGTCGACCACACAGAGCTCGACGTCGGACGCGAGCGCGCGCAGCAGCTCGTCCGTGTAGCGCCCCGTCCCGACCAGCCGCCCGCGGAAGAAGCCGTTGAAGGCGACGCGGATCACGAGGTGAGGCGGCGGTAGATGGCGAGGACCTTCTCGGCGCTCGCCCGCCAGGTGAAGAGCTTCGCCCGCTCGAGGCCGCGCCGGCGCAGATCCGCGCGCAGCGTCCGGTTCATCAGGATCTGCGCGATCGCCTCGGCGATGCCGTCCACATCGGTCGGTTTGACGGTCAGGCCGGCGTCACCCACCGCCTCGGGCAGCGACGAGCTGTTCGACGTGACGACCGGCGTCCCGCAGGCCATCGCCTCGAGCGCCGGGATGCCGAAGCCCTCGTAGATCGACGGATAGACGAAGACCTCGGCCAGGCTGTAGAGCGCCGGGAGGTCGGCGTCCGGCACGTAGCCGAGGAAGATGACCTCCTCGCCCAGGTTCAGCTCCTCGACCGTCTGGAAGACCGACTCGTACATCCAGCCGAGCCCGCCGCCGATGACGAGCCGGTGGGGGATCTCGAGGTCCTTGCGCAGCCGCGCGTACGCCTGGATGAGCCGCGGCAGGTTCTTGCGCGGCTCGATCACGTTCTGGTTCAGGATGAACGGGTAGTGCAGGTTGTACTTCTTCCGCACCGTTTCGAGCTTCTCGCCGTCTTCGACCGGTTGAAAGTGGTCGGAAACGGCCGGGTAGACGACTTCGACCCGCGCCGGGTCGGCGTCCATCAGGCAGACGAGCTCGTTGAGCGTGTTCGCCGAGTCGACGACGACGAAGTCGGCGCTGCGCACCGACTTCGGGACGGTGCGCTCGAGGTAGCTCCGCAGCCCCTCGTCGGCGTACTCGGGGTGCAGCAGGAATGACAGGTCGTGGACCGTCACAACGCGGTGGCCGTTGCGGACCGGCGGCAGGACGAAGTCGGGGAAGTGGAAGATGTCCACCGGGCCGGTGATCAGGTCGACCGGGAGAGGCGCCCTGAGCCGGAACCACAGGATCGACATCCAACGGTCTGGCACGCCCAGCGGCCGCTCGACGACGTTCTTCACGCCGGGGAAGAGGGGCGCGGGCCGCTGGCCGCGGGCGTGGTTGAAGTAGAGGACGAACTCGTCGCTCTGGTCGAGCTCGATCAGCGCCCGGAACAGCTCCCGCGTGTAGCGGCCGATGCCGCCGCGCTGGTTGACACCCGGCGTGTAGTCAACGCCGACGCGCACGCTCGAGCTCCAGCGGAAGGTCGATGCGCGCCACGTGGCTTCGCGGTGATTCCCAGAACAGGTAGATCAGCAGCCCGACCACGACGAGGCTCCAGTATGAGAGCAGGCGGTCGAGCAGCGCGGCCGCGAACGCGACCTCGCCGGTGTGGCCAAGCACGGCCAGGGCGGCGACGATCCCCACCTCGGCCGCGCCCAGCCCGCCCGGGGTCGGCGCGGCCGTCATCACGATCGCCGAGCCGAGCGCGACGAACGTCGCCTCGGCGAGCTGCTGGGGCAGGCTGCCGCCGAGCGGCACGCCGACCGCCTGGGCGACCAGGTAGAACCGGAGGACCTCGCAGGACCACGCAAGCGGCGTGCAGACGACGAGCGGCCCGAGCGACCCAAACGAGCCCATCACGCCGTCGTGGAAGCGTGCGTAGTGGTCGTGGAACCGGCGGGGCAGCACGCGCGGCACCAGCCCCTCCCAGCGGCGGATCACCAGCAGCGCGACCCCGGCGAGCAGCAGCGCGCCCGTGGCGAGCTCGAGGTAGTGGCTCAGCTCCTCTGGGACCCGTCCGCGGAACGCCGCGAGCGCGGCCAGTCCCAGCAAGATGAGAACGAAGGCGAAGTCCACGATCCGCTCGGCGACGACCGTTCCGCCGGCGCGCGACAGCGAGACGCCGCCGTGCTTGCGCAGCAGGTAGGCGCGGTAGACGTCGCCCAGCTTGGCTGGCAGCAGGCAGTTGGCGAACCACGAGAGGAAGATGATCAGGCCGAGCGTCGGCACGGGCGGGGGCTCGCAGATCCCGCAGCTTCGGAGCATCGCCCGCCAGCGCGCGCCGCGGAGCGGGAAGGCGCAGTAATACACCACCAGCGCCAGCAGCACGAGCCCAGGGTTGGCGCGGCCGATGACCTGGAACACGCGCCCGAGGTCGAGGTCGAAGCGCGAGATGAAGAAGGCCAGGATGCCGAAGGCCGCGACGAAGGAGAGGAGGGTGCGTGGCTTGAGAAACCGACGCCCCAGTCCGGGGTCGGTCGGTTCGGCGGCTAGCCCGTCGGGCGAGGCAGCCGAGGGCGAGAGGTCAGGCAGCGGATTCTCCGGGGCCGAGTCTAGCAGGATGACGTAAATGCGGAGCGGCGGCCACGAGGCCGATCAGCACGCCGACGTGGACGTTCATCCCGGCGACGTAGAGGTTGTCGAAGAGGTTGTGCGTCGCGCTCGCCACGACCACGCCGAGGACCCCCAGGCCGATGGCCCGCGCGAGCGGCCTGGCCGACCGGCGCACGACCCTCAGCGCCAGCACGAGCCAGCTCCCGACCATCAGCAGGTAGACCGCGAGTCCGACGCCGCCCATTTCGGCGGCGACGTTCAGGTAGATGTTGTGGGCGTGGCCGAGCGGATCAGCCCAGCCCGGCATCATGTAGTCGGGGTACAACACGGGGTACTGGCCGGCGCCGACGCCGAGCCATGGGTGGTCGAGCCACATCTCCCACGCGGTCTGCCAGTGCCCCATGCGCTCGACGATTGGCCAGTTCTCCGACGAGAGCACGACGGACCGCACGTCGAACACGCCGAAGTACTGGCTGATGAGGCTCAGCCGCTCGGCGACTGTCGCGGGCAGCACGTCGAACGCCCCCATCAGCGCCACGAGCACCACGACCAGGAGCCCCAGCAAGACCGCGGCCATCGTCTTCCGACCGGCCGCCATCATCGCCGCGGCCAGCCCGACGACGACCCCGAGCCAGGCGCCGCGCGACAGCGACATCGCGAGTCCGGCCGCGACCACGACGAGCACGAGTCCGGCGAACAGCGGCCAGGCGAGCGGCCGCAAGGAGGTCGTCGAGAGCCGCGCCTGGTCCCGCCACGGCGCGGTGCGCAGCCAGCCAAACAGGAACGTCCAGGCGACCGCCAGCGCGACCGGCAGCACCATCGCCAGGTACCCGCCGTACGGGTTCGGCTGGCCGAACGTGCCGTAGGCGCGCAGGAACCGGCCGATCAGGAAGCCAGGTGGGCCGATCCGCAGCAGGAACTGCGCGGCGCCGAGTAAACCCTCGGCCAGCCCGCCGACTAGCACGATCGTCAAGAGCAGTCGCGCCTGCGCCTCGCTCCTGACGAGCGTGACGACGAGGCCGAACGCGGCGGCGAGCTCGACCCAGCGCAGCACCTCCTTGACACCGGCCACGAGGTCCGGCGCCCAGCTCAACGACAGGACCGCCACGCCGACGAACAGGGCGGTCGGAATCGACCACAGCGAGAGCTTGCCGTCCGCCTCGCGCCGGGCGAGAAGGGCGAGGCCGTAGGAGAGCAGCGCCAATACGACGAGCGCCTCGGTGGGGGAGAGGCCGATGCCGCCGGCGCGGATCTCCCGAACCGATCCCAACGGCGCGGCGAGCCCGAGCACGTAGAGTGGCAGCAGCGGGCGAGCGATGCCGATGACGAGCACGATCGCGCCGAAGACGAGCGCGGCGCCGAACAGCGGCGGGAGCAAGCCCACGAGCAGGCCGGCGACGAGCACGGGGAGCGCGAGGCCAACGCTCGCGTGCACTGGGATGCCAGCGGGGCGTGCCAGGGCGGCCATCGAACGGCGAGCATAGCAGCCGCCACCCGTTCTGCCCCTGCTGGCGGGAAGCGGCCTCAGTTTCGTAGAAGTAGATGCCGCGGGCCGAGGCCCTCCAGGACCTTCTGGCCACTTCCCCGACCCCGAAAGGACCAGACACCGCCTGGGATCGCCTGATACGCTACCGCCCGAGTTCGGGGTCCACCGACAAGGGCACACCCGCCGCGAGGCGGGGCCGCAAAGCCACGGGGCTCTAGCAGCTAGCCGGGCTGCCGAAGTGGGCGGCCACAACAGCCTCTTCATGTCGTGCCCCGACGAAGAGGAGGGAGCACGCATGCCCGAGTCCCGTCGCTGGGCCACGCGCCTCGCCTGTGCCGGCGCAGTGGCCGCCAGTCTGCTCGCTAGCGTCGCGTCGGCGGCGCCGGCCGACAGCGTCCTCGCCGAGCAAGCGCAGGTTGTCGCGCTCGTCAATGACCAGCGCGCGGCCGCCGGCCTGCCGCCACTCGTCGTCAACGACGCGTTAACGACGGAGGCTCAACAGTACGCCGACTACATGGCGGGCGCCAACTTCTTCAGCCACTATGGGCCGGATGGCTCTAACGTGCAGTCGCGCGCCGAGGCCGCCGGGTACACGACCTGGACGTTCCTCGGTGAGAACCTCGCGGCTGGCCAGAAGACGCCCGACCGCGTCGTGCAGGCCTGGATGAACAGCCCGACCCACCGCGACAACATCCTGTCGCCGGACGCGACGGAGGTTGGCCTCGGTCACGCCTACGCACCGGGCACGCGCTACGGCAACTACTGGACTTTGGAGCTCGGGAAGCGATGGTGATGCGCAGCTCGGCCGGCTCCAGCCGCGGGGCCTGGGGCGCCCACGACCCGATCGACGATTACTTGCAGTTCCGCCAGGAGCTGCGCTCGGCGCTGCGCGAGTGCACGCCGACGGCGCTGCGCCGCGTGGTGCGCCGCTGGTCGACGCCGAACGACAGCCACCTGGGCGCATTGGTCGCGCAGCCCGACCCGATACTCGAGCCGATCATCCGCAAGATGATCCTCGAGGAGCCACAGCTCGCCGACATGCACCACGAAGCGCGCATGTGGCTGCTAGAGCACGAGGACGCGCCGATCCCGCTGCGCCCGATCGCGCCGACCGATCAGCGGCGGATGGGTCGGCCGAAGCCGTCGGCCAACTGAGCTAACGGGAGTTCTGTAGGCGCGCGGTGCCCGTTCCCTTGGCGCGCACGGCGCGGGTCCAAATGAGGGGGTGATCCGGCCGGGGCCCTTTCGCGTACAGTTCGCGACGTGTCCCGCGTCGATACCTACAGGCTGGGCTACCGCTGGTCGATCGAAGGGCCGATCGACACGGTCTTCAGGTACGTGTCGGACGCGCGCACGTTCCATGAGTGGTTCTTCGTGTTCAAGGAGGTCGTGCCGGACGACCCGACCGGCGAGCTGGGTGTTGGCGCGCACAGCCGCTGCGCCGTCCGCGCGCTGCTGCCGTACGCGCTCGACTGGGACGTCACCGTCTCCCGCTACGAGCCGCCGAAGCTCCTCGAGACGCGCGTCGAGCTGGCGCTCTCCGGCCGCTTCCGCATGCACGGCTTCGTCCGCTACCGGTTCGAGACGGACGGCCCGCGCGTGATCGTGATCAACGAACAGGAGCTCGCCGCCGAGCGGCCGCTGCCGCGGCTGCTGCATCCGTTGGCTCAGGCGATCTTTTCGTTCAACCACGACTGGGCGATGCGCCGCGCCGAGGCGCCGCTGCAAGCGGTGGTTCACCGGGCCGCGGGCGCGCGCTAACGGGTGAGCGCCCCCGTCGAGGCCGCCCTATCGCACCTCGCCGAACGGCTGCCGGACTGGATCCGACCGGGCCAGCGGCCGTGGTCGGCGCTCCGCTCGCTCGGCCCGGCGTTCGTCCGGAGCCCGGCTGCACTCGAGCGGCTGGCTCCCCCCGAGCACGTCCGCCAGCGGTGGCAGTGCGACCTGCGCGTCGCCCGCGCGACGAACCTCGTCACCCTCGACGCGTTAGCGCGCGCCCTCGCCGCGCTCCGCGCGGCCGGCGTCCGCCCGATCGTGTTCAAGGGCGCGGCCGCGGTCGAGCGACTCTACCTCGACATCGGCTGCCGGCCGATGGACGACGCCGACGTGCTCGTCCACGCCGGCGATCGGGGCGCGGCGGTCGCGGCGCTGGTCGGCGCCGGCTTCGCGCCCGTGGCCGTCGACGCCGGGCGGCTCGGGCCGGTCGGCGCGACGCTGCACGCCGCGCAGGCCTACCGGCGTGCGCAGGGGATGGTCGCCGCCGAAATCGACCTGCACTGGCAGCCGGTCTCCGACGCGCGGCTGCGCGCCGCGTTCCCGGGCTGCTCCGATCACGGCCTGTGGGCGCGGGCGCAGCCGACGACGTTCGCCGGCGAGCCGGCCTTTGCCCTGTCGCGCGTGGACGCGCCGCTTGTGACGGCCGCGGCGCAGATTCTCGGCCACCCGTGGTCGCACCCGCTTGGATACCTCGACCTCCATTTGATGTTGGGCGCGCTCGGCGACGACCAGCGGCGCGAGCTCGCCCGGAGAGCCAGGCGGCTCGGGCTCGACCGCCTCCTGTACTGGTCGCTCCGGTTCACCCACGAGCTGTTCGGCACCGAGGGACTCGAGCCGGCGCTCAAGGAGCTGCCGGTCTCGGCTGCCCAGCAGAGGCTGGTTGAGTTGCTGGTGCGCGGCGACTGGCTCGGACTGGCGGGTTTCCGCCGCGAGATGACGCAGCGAGATCTGTTCGTGCTCGTCCTGGCAGGGCCAGGCGGCTTGCTGCGGCTGCTGCGAGCGTCGCTGGCCGCCCGTGAGCCGGACGGCCGACGGCGCGCGGCCGGGCTCGACGCGCGCTCGTCGGCCAGGACCGTCCGCTGGCTCGCCGAGGCGGCGATACTGACGCTCGTTGAGCGGCCGGGGCGCGTCTAGGGCGGTCGGGTGTGGTGCGCTGCTGCTGGCGCTCGCGGCGTACGTTCCCCTCGCCGACGGCTACTTCCTCTCGGACGACTTCGGCTGGCTCTGGCTGATCGACCGGCTGCGCGCCGCGCCGCTGGAGCTGCTGCGCGTCGTGCTGCTCGACGACGCGGGGCACTACGTCTGGGGAGGCGAGCTCGACCACCTCCTGGCGTTCCCGCTCCTGTCATGGTGGGTCGATCTGTCACTCTGGGGCGCCGACCCGCGCGGCCACCACGCGACGAGCCTCCTCCTGCACCTCGCGACCGCCGGCCTCGTGTGGGGGCTCGCCCGGCGCTTCCTCCCAGCGGGCGCGGCGGTCGTGGCGCTGCTCGCGTTCCTCGCGAGTCCGGCCCAGGCCGAGCCGGTGCTCTGGATGGCCGCGCGAGGCCACATCTTCGCCACACTGTTCGCCGCCGCCGCGGCGCTGCCCGTCGCCCAGGAACGCTGGGTGGGCGCGCTTCTGGCGCTGCTCGGCGGCCTGCTGTCGCAGGAGGTCGCGGTCGGCATCCCACCCCTGCTCGCGCTCGTGGAGGTCGCGGCGAGGAGGGCCGGGTGGCGGACGCTCGCGGCACGGCACTGGCCGTTCTGGGCCGCGCTCGGCCTCTACTTCCTCTACCGACGGCTCATCTTCGGCGCGGCCGTCCCGGCCTGGTCGCACGTCGCGCTGCTCGATCCGAGGCTTCCCGGCCGGATTATCGCCGAGCTGGCCACGCCGACCTCGGCGCCGCGTCTGCTGCGCATCGTCTTCGTCGTGATGGCTGGCGCGGCGGTCGCGCACTTGCTGCGTGGCCGGCGCAGCCCGGTCGTGCTCGGCCTCGGCTGGGCGTTCGTCGCGCTGCTGCCGCTGCTCGGCCCGCTCACCTACGGGCCGCGCCACTTCTACCTGCCGTCGGTCGGCGTCGCGCTCGCGCTCGGCGGCCTCGCCCAGCGCGGGTTCGCGGCCCGCGTCGGCGTCGGCGTCGCGCTCGCCGGCGCGCTCGCCGTCGCCGTGGTCTGGACGTCTCAGCTGGCGCAGGCCGGCGCCCGTTCTGCTCTGGTGCACACCGAGCTGATGGCCGCGCTCGCCGCCGACGACTCGACGCCCATCGTCGTGCTGCCCGAGGTCCCCGACCAGGCGAGCGTGTTCTGGGGACGACGTCCTGCCGTTCGCGGCCGGGCCGCCCTTCGCGCCGCCGCGTCCACTCGACCGTCTCGTGCCCTCGGTCCGGAGCTTCTGCTGCGACACGTGGTGGGAGATCTACGAGGCGCGCATCGACAGGCTCGCCGAGGGGCCCGGACCGATCGAGGTGATCGAGTGGGACGCCGCCACTGGCCTGTTCGTGACGCGCCGTCTCGACGCCGCGGCCTTCCGCGCCGGCCGGTACGCGGAGCGACTCCGCCAGCTCTAGCTCCGTCGGGGCGTGGGTGTCTTGTCCAGCGGAACACACCGCGCGTCGAACGCGATCAGGTGGGCGGGCAGGGGACCATGCCGCGCTCGCGCATCACGCCGAAGATCGCCGCGGCGATGTCGCGCGAGAACGCTTCGTCGTAGTGCACGAAGTCGACGTAGAGGTTCTCGTGCCGGTCACGCTGGAGGTCTCCGAGCCAGAGAAAGTCGCCGCCGCGGCTCAGCTCCGGCAGCCGCTGGCTCAGCCGTTCGTAGGCGTAGCCGGCACGATCGAACTCGCCGAAGTACCCCGGTTCGGGCTTATAGAAGAGGTGGTACGCGAGGTCGTAGCCGTACGTCGGGATCGGCTGGAGGACGAAGAGCGTGCGTACGCCGGCCTGCCTCGCTAGCAGCTCGGCGACCGAACGGTTGCGCTGCCAGCGCGCGATGAGGCGCGTGAGCGTCGCCTCATCGCGCAGGTTGCCCGGCGATTGGTTGCGTTCCCGCCACTCGACGAGCCGGTGGGCGGCCCAATCGACGAGCGGCATGTCGGCCAGGATGCCGATCTGCTGCTTGACGGTCCGCTGGGCGGCCAGCTGGGTGAGCTCGGGCGTGAACTGGAGCACGTCGTCGCCGGCGTAGAAGTCGTTGAGGCCGTCGACGAAGACGGCGAGGTCGGGCTTGACGCGGGACCAGAGGAGCGTCTGGAACAGCAGCTCCTCCTGCGTCGAGTAGTAGGCGGCGCGCCCGAAGTTGTAGAGGTGGACCGGCTGGTCGCAGCCGGCTGCTGCGGCCAGCTCCTGGATGCGCGATGGGATCGAGCCCGCGTCCGGCACGCCGTACCCGAACGTGGTCGAACCCCCGAATGCGAAGACGTTGAACGCCCTCGGGTCGGGTGGCCAGGGGCCCTGGTCCTTGACCAGCCGGAACCCGGCCGGGTCGACGTTGACGTACCGGCCGTGGTAGGCGGGCTCGCGGAACTGCGTGATCTGCTCGTACGCGAAGCCGCGCGCGTCGTCGCCGTAGTAGGTCTCCCAGAGGAGCTGGCGCACCTCGGCGTCGGTCATACCGGGGTACACCTGCCTCAGCCGCTCGATCCCGTAGTACGCCACCTGAGGGATGTCGTGGGGACGGCGCTCCCACAGCCAGGCGAGCCCGTTCAGGACGACGAACGCCAGCGCCGTGTTGAGCAGGAGCACGGCGAGTCGTGTGTACTGCCGCACCACCTCAGAAGAGCGGGTAGACGAACGGGGCCAGCGGCGAGGCGGCGCTGAGAGCGGCGAG
>DASRFH010000053.1:0-5209 GCA_035651675.1 Chloroflexota bacterium
CAGCTCGGCGTAGGCGCGGTCGACCTCGGCCGGCGATGGGCATGCGAATGCGAGTCCGACGCGGTGGCCACCGGAGGGCGGCGTCCAACCGGGGTCGAACGACCGGATCGTCGCGACCGTGTCCCAGGCGATCTTGAGCCCGCCGGGCAGCTCGGCGTCGACGTGCGGCTCGCCGTCGGCCTCCGGCGGCACGGCCAGCCCCAGCCGCCGGTAGAACGCCAGCGACCGCGCCATGTCCTGGACGACGAGCTCGACGACGGCGAATCGTGCCTGCACCGCGGAGACCTCCAGTCGGGTTGGTGACCCTGGGAGCGTAACCCGCGCGCCCCGCGGCGTCTTGAACGAATCGGACGGGTCTTGGATAGGTGCGCTTCGGTCGCGGCGCTCAGCGGCCCCCGTGACAGACTGAGGAGATGTCCATAACCGGGTTGCGCGTCGCCGCTGCGCGGGCGCCGAGGCCGTCAGGGCCGGTGGTCCTGCTCGCCGATCGCTGCCAGCGCGAGCAGCCCGCCCACCGCCAGCCCGGGGCCCATGCCAAGCGCTGCCGCCACTAGGCCGCTGGCGAGGACCAGCAACCCGACGCGCATGACCGCGCCGAGGACGGACGCGGACCACCGGGCGGGTGCACGTTCCATCGGTTACACCTCCTGCGCCGCGCGGCTCCTGGCGACCACGGAGCCGCGCTCCAGTCGCACGGTACCGGCGAGGAGCCGACCCGTCATCGGCCCTTCTACCCATCTGCCAGGCACCCATCCGCTCCCGATCACCTGGGTCTCGGTCGGTACCGCGGTCGGTGGAAGGACGGACAGCCAGGTGCGTCCCCCGCCCGCCGTCCACGCCCGCCTCAGTGGTGGCTCCCGTGCTGGCTGCCGCGAGGTTCTCGATCGAATGGCGGTAGCGCCTACATCGGCCTCGACCATCCGGGTGGTTGAGGATAGGTTGAGAACTGGTTGCGGCCGATTCTCCTGATCCGCGTACCCGGTTGACAGCACCTGGGTCGGACGGTAGGTTCCTGGCGGAAGGTGCGCACCGGCGGTTCCGCCGCCGATTCGGAAGGTACTGCCCGGCGTGGAGTGTGCCGGGCACCAGGGGAAGGAGCACAGGGATGCCGTTCAAGATCGACGTTTGCACGCGCCGTGACCTGCTGCGCGGTGGGGCGCTCGCCGCGGCAGGCGCGCTGCTCGCCGCCTGCGGACAAGCCGCCGCGCCGACGCAAGCGCCCGCCGCCAAGCCCGCCGAGCCGACCAAGCCCGCGGCCGCGGGGGCGGCCCAGGCACCGGCACCGACGCCGACCCAGGCGCCGGCTGCGGCCGGCGCCGCCCCGGCCGCGGCCGGCGGTGGGACGATCACCTACTGGCGGCCGGTGAAGGGAAAGGGTGAGGAGAACGGCACCAACCAGATCACCGCCGACTTCTCCAAGGCTAACAACGGCGTCGCGTTCAAGGTCGAGTACATCCCGAACAACGAGATGCCGCAGAAGTACCAGGCGGCGCTGGCGACCAACAGCGCGCCCGACATCTTTTCGCTCGACACCGAGTGGCCGGCCGTTTACGCCGCGCTCGGCGCGCTCGCCGACCCGCCGGCCGAGCTGCAGACGACGATCAAGGAGAAGACGTTCCCGATCGTCCAGGAGGTCACGACCTACAAGGGCAAGTTCGTCGCCGTGCCGCTCGACTCGAGCAACCTGGTCGTCGGCTACAACGTCAAGCTCCTCAAGGACGCCGGGATCGACGAAAAGAAGCCGCCGGCCGACTGGAATGAGTGGGGCGAGATGGCCGCCAAGCTCACCAAGCGCGACGGCTCGGGCAAGCTCCAGCAGACCGGCTTGGAGAACGACTTCACCGACGAATGGAACTGGAACACGTTCCTCGCGGCGGCCGGCGGCCGCCGCTGGCACAGCCTGGAGGCGACCGACTTCCTCGAGCCGCCCTTCGTCGCCGCGGCGCAGATCTACCCCGACTGGCTCTTCACCAAGAAGATCAACGACGTGTAGGGCATCGAAGACGCCTTCACCCACGGCAAAGCCGGCATGACCCTGGCCGGGCCGTGGACGATCACCGGCATGCAGAAGGACGCGCCCGACCTCGAGTGGCGGAGCTGGATGATCCCGCCGCAGAAGGCGGGCGGCCAGTCGGGCACGACGCTCGGCGGCTGGCATCTCGGCGCCTACAGCAAGAGCAAGAGTCTGGACACCGTCTGGTCGTTCATCACGTTCCACATGAAGCCCGACAACAAGGTCCTCTGGTACAAGCTGACCGCGCGCGTCCCCGCCTGGAAGGACGTCGCCGACGACCCGATCTTCCAGAGCGACCCGAACCGCGTCACGGCCGTCAAGCAGCAGGCGACCCACCTGGCCGTCGGCCAGCCGGCCTCGCCGGGCTACCTGGAGGTGCAGGCCGCCGTCACGGAAACGCTCGAGCGCATCGTGAAGAACAAGGAGGACGTGATGAAGGTCCTCAAGGAGGAGAAGGCGAAGGTCGATCCCGTCTTCGCGCAGAAGAGCAAGGGGTAGTCCGACGCAAGCCCACCAGACGCTCCGGCGCGGCCGCGTGCTCTCGTGGCACAACCGCCGCGCCCTGGCCGGCCTCCTCTTCGTCCTCCCGACCTGGCTCGCCTGGCTGTTCTGGACGCTCGGGCCGGCGGTCAGCACCCTCGGCGTCAGCCTGTCGAGCTGGAACCTCGTCCAGCCGCCGAAGCTGGTCGGCCTCTCCAACTACGCGCGGCTGGTCGGCGATCCGATCCTGCTGCTCTCCCTGCGCAACAGCCTCATCTACTCGTTCGTGTTCGTGCCGATCGGGGTCGTCACCGCGCTCTGCCTGGCGATCCTGATCGACGGGCGGACGAGGCTGCGCGAGTACTACCGGGTCGCCTACTTCCTGCCGGTGGTCACCTCGGCCGCGGCGACCTCCATCCTGTGGAGGTGGCTCTACCAGCCGTCGGTCGGGCTGATCAACACGGCGCTGGGGCTGGTTGGGATCAGCGGGCCGAGCTGGCTGAACGACCCCGAGACCGCGCTGCTCTCGGTCGGGATCATGGGGATCTGGCAGGAGCTCGGCTTCCTGATCGTGCTCTTCCTGGCCGGGCTGCAGTCGATCCCGCCGAGCCTCCACGAGGCGGCCTCGATCGACGGCGCCAACCCCTTGCAGCGGGTCTGGTACCTCACCGTGCCGCTGCTGCGCCCGACGGCGCTGTTCGTCTCGGTCGTGTCGATGGCCGGCGCGTTCCAGGTGTTCGTGCAGATCTTCATCATGACCAAGGGCGGGCCGGCCTACGCCAGCTCGGTGCTGGCCTACTACCTGTACGTCAACGCCTTCCAGCGCTTCGAGATGGGCTACGCCGCGGCGATCGCGGTCGTCATCTTCCTGCTGGTGCTGGCGATCACGCTCGTGCAGCTCAAGCTCTTCCGCCAGGCCGAGGCCGATTGATGGCCGACGCGACCGCGGTTCGCTCCGTTCCCGCCGCGCGTGAGCGCGGCGCCCACCTCGAGCCCGGCGCACTCGGGCTCAACGCGCTGCTGGCCGTCGGCAGCGCGCTGATGCTGCTGCCGTTCGTCTGGATGGTGCTCTCGTCGTTCAAGACCCAGTACGAGATCCTGACCAACCCGCCGACGTTCTTCCCGCTCGAGTGGCACCCCGAGAACTACGTCACGGCCTGGACGATCGCGCCGTTCGGGACCTTCTACACCAACAGCCTGGTCGTCGCCGTGACGACGACGCTCTCGGCGCTGCTGTTCGGTTCGATGGCCGGGTTCGGCTTCGCCAAGCACCGCTTCTGGGGCGACCGGTTCATGTTTGTCTGCATCCTGACGAACATGATGATCCCGATCCACGTCACGCTCATCCCGCGGCTCTACATCGCCAAAGAGATGGGCTGGGTCGACAACCTGCTCGGCCTGATCATGCCCGAGCTGGTCACGACGTTCGGCGCGTTCCTGATGACCCAGTTCATGCAAGGGATTCCGGACGAGCTGGTCGACGCCGCGCGGATCGACGGCGCCGGCGAGGTGCGGATCTACTGGCAGATCGTGCTGCCGCTGGTGCGCCCGGCGCTCGCCGCGCTGGCGATCTTCCGGTTCATGTGGTCGTGGAACGACTTCCTCTGGCCGGTGATCGTGATCCACTCGACCGAGCACAAGACGCTGCCGATCGCGCTGGCGTACTTCGAGGAGGACCACCGCACCAACTACAACATGCTGATGGCCGCGGCGACGTTCATCGTCCTGCCGGTGCTGGTCGTCTTCTTCGCGATGCAGAAGCAGTTCGTCGCCGGCATCACGATGACCGGGCTCAAAGGCTGAGCCGCGGCGTGGCCGTGCCGATCGTGCAGCTCGCCGAGGTCGCGGTCGTCGTGAGCGACCTCGACCGCAGCGTGCGCTTCTACACCGAGGTGCTCGGCATGGAGCTCTGGGATCGCCAGGCCGACCACGCGACCGTGCGCTGCGGGAACGGCTTCGTCGGCCTCTGGCTGCCCGGGGCCTGGAAGCTGCCGCCGTCGGCGAACGCGGCGCCGGTGGCGCTGGAGGGCGGCTGCCGCCAGCACTTCAATTTCTGGATCCGCAACGAGGACGGCCCGGCGGCGCTCGAGAACCTGCGCCGCCACGGCGTCCGCTACTACGGCCCCCGCTACAACGAGCGGGGCGAGATCCACGTCGACTTCGAGGACCCGGATGGCCACCTGCTCGAGTACTGGGGACGGGAGAGCTTCGAGGCGCCGCCGGCCAAGGATCTCTAGGAAGGTGACCCCCGCGCTGTACCCACCGGGCCGCGGGTCAAGCGTTACCGTTTCCACTCCTGGCGCAACGAGCGGGGCGAGCCCCGCAACGCGCACCTCAGCACCGCATCGTCAGCCCGGAGGACGGTCGCTCACTATCGATGCCGCTCGCGTGGTATCCGTTTCCCCGCCGCGGCGACCGCCGAGCAGCGTGACCACTGGGAGATCGTCGGCCGAGGCGTGGGTTCCACAAGCCGGTGGTCGACGACGGCTCATCCGTCGCCGGTATGCCTGGCGAGCCGAGCTGGCGGCGGCTGCAGCAGCCGCCCTCAAAGGCTGACCGGCGGGATCCCCAGCAGCCGGGCGGCGGTGCCTCCCTGGACCGCCGCGCGCTGCTCGGGGTCGAGCGGGTAGTCGCGCAGCCAGGCGAGGATGGGGAGCGGCTCGCCGGGCTTCAAATAGTCGGTGCCGAGCATCAGCTTGCGCCAGTGGCGCTCGA
>DASRFH010000054.1:0-19200 GCA_035651675.1 Chloroflexota bacterium
GGCGACGCGGCCCATTCCCGGTGGCGATCCCGCCCACCGGTGGCCCATTCCAAGCGGCGATTCACATCGTCCGGGGTCGCGGCCGTCCAGGTGACCGTGGTGCTAGCCGGCTGCGGCGATGGGCGATCGGGTGTCAGGGACACGATGAGCGCCGACCGGCCGGCATCGCTAGCCGCGACCGGAAGGTAAAGGCGGTACCCAACGCCCGCTTCGGCGCGGCCGCACACCGCGACGACGAGGAGGAGCAGGGGAAGCAGGGCGGCTCGACGAGAAAGACGGTTGGACATCAGCTTGTTGACACGGGCGCGCCGCGCGGATGGTTTCACGCACCGCGGCGCCGTGGGCTGCCGGGGCGCGCGGGGTCAGCGCGGCCGCGACGGAACGGCGAGCGCGAAGGCGACGACGGCGGCGAGCCCGAGCAGGCCGGCGGCCCCGAGGAGGGAGCCCAGGAGGGAGGGCGGGAGGGACGGGGCGAGCGCTGCGCCGACGCGGAGCGCCGCGGCGGCGTTGGCGAGGACGAGGGTCGCCCAGGGCAGGCGTGGGTCGCGGAGTGGGCGGCGGGCGAAGCCGGGCAGCATCTCGGCGCCGACGCCGAGGATGAGCAGCGTGACGAACCCGGCGCCCAGGGCGTGGCGCTCGGCGTCGGCGCCAGGCACGACGGGCGGCCCGCCGAGCCGCGCGGTGGCCTCGCCGAGCTTGAGCAGCGCCGCCACGCCGAGCCATGCGTAGGCGGCGCGGGCGTGCAGCGGGATCGGGGCCCAGGCGGGGGTGGTGTCGCGCGGCCTTGGCTCGCGGGGGGCGAACACGCCGAGGGCGTGGAGCCACAGCGCGGCCGCGGCGGCCTGGCCGATCAGGCCGTGCGGCCATCCGGCGAGCGAGAGGAGCATGCCGACCACCCAGAGCGCCAGTCCCGCGTGCATCGGTCCCTGGTACGGCAGGTGGGTCCGGAAGTAGAGCGGGAAGGTCCGCATGGACATGCCGACGGCGATCGGCACGACGAAGCCGTCGAGGCCGAGCTGCGCGAGCAGCCCGTCGAGCGGCGGGTCGACGAGGCCGCCAGGGCCGACCCGCAGGAGCCCGAGGAGGTTCGCGGCGAGCGCCAGCAGGAGGGACGCGAACCCGACGACGAAGAACGGGAGCACGGGGCGCAGGCCGGCCCGCGCGGCGAGAGGGGGGCCACGCCGCAGCGTCGCGGCGAGCAGTCCGACGGCGACCAGCGCGCCGGCCAGCTCGGCCACCGCGGCCACGGCCAGCGCGGACCGGAGGACGACGGCGAGCGGCTCGGCGGTGGCGGCCAGGGCGGGCTGGGCGACGAGCCGCGCGAGCAGCCCGGCGGCGAGGAGCGCGAGGGCCGGCCGCGTCAGGCCGGGCGCCACGAGCGCGGCGCCGCGGAGCCGCGGCATGAAGTGCAGGCCGACGCCGAGCACCATCAGCCCGGCCCAGCCGAAGAGCTGGAGGTGGCCGTGCGCCTGGACGGCCGCCAGCCACCACGTGCCGAGCGGGAGGCGGAGCGCGAGCGCCAGGCCGAGCCCTCCGCCGAGGCCGAAGCCGCCGAGCAGGGCGAGACCGATCGCCGCGCGAACGAACGGCGGCCAGACGGCCGCCGGACGGGCAGCCTCGTGCTCGCTCGGCGGCGGCGTCTCCGGGGCGTTCGTCACCCGGCGGGATGCTACCTCGCCGGCGAGCCGCGGGGAAGCGCACCGCGCCGACGGGGGGGCGTGGTCGGCGGCGGCGCGGGGCGGCCCGGCCGGGGTGCGCCCCCGGGTCTTGCGAGGTCCGGCGCTCAGCTCTCGCCGGCAATCTCGCGGCGGTCGGGATCGGCGGTCGGCGGCGGCGCCGGACCGCGCGGGTGCGGCGACCCGCCGGCACCACGACCTCGGACGCCCGCCCCGGCCGCGCGGCGTACCGCCCGACCAGCGCGCGCCCGGCCACCACCGTCCCACCGCTCGGCACGAACGCCTCGGCACGAACGCCCCCGAAGTCCGCGTCGACCACGTTCGCGTCGATCCGGCAGTTGCGCCCGATCGCCACGCCGGCCGGGCTCCGGGCGCGCTTGCCGACCACCGTCACCCCCACGCTCAGGTTGCGCGGCTCCCGGTCGTTCGGCGTGTTGTCGTCGCCCACGCCCACCCGCGCCTGCCAGCACCGAAGTCCTGAGCTCAGTTCTCGCCGCGCTTCATTGCGGTCGGGATCGGCCCGGCCGGCGGCGGTGTCCCCGAACCGCGCGGGGGCGGCGACCAGCAACGTGGGCGCGATCGTGGGGCGCAACCGGCGGCCCGGAAACGCTTGACGGCCGGCGCTCGGCCGCGCATGATGGCCGTATGACCGAATTAGCGCAATCGGTCAACAGGTCAACCAACGTGGTCCGGCGCGGCCGGCTGCTCGACGCGACGGCCAGGCTGGTGGCGCGCTACGGCTACGACAAGACCAGCGTCGAGGAGATCGCCCGCGAGGCCGGCGTCTCGAAGGGCGCCGTCTACCTGCACTGGCCGAGCAAGGAGGCGCTGTTCGACGCCACGCTGGTGCGCGAGACGCTCGCGTTCCTCGACGACTTCGTCGCGCGGGTCGAGGCCGACCCCGCGGGCGGTACGCTGGCGGCGATCTACCGCCACGGGCTGGAGGCGCTGGCGGCGAGCCCGCTCCTGCTCGCCCTCTACACCCGCGACGCGCGGACGCTCGGCGACTACGCGCGCCGCCAGGACCCGGCCCACTACCGGCGGCGGATGGCGCTCGGGCAGGCGTTTGTGCGGCGGATGCAGGCGGCCGGGCTGGTGCGGCCCGAGCTCGACCCGGCGCTGACGACCTACCTGATGGCGATCATCTCGTTCGGCGTGCTCAGCATGAGCCAGCTCGGCGCGGCCGTCCCGCTGCCACCGCTCGCGTCGCTCGGGGCGGCGCTGGGCGACCTGGTCCAGCGCGGCTTCGGCGATGGGGTGGGCTCGAGCGCCGACGGCAAGCAGGCGATCCGCGACCTGATCGAGGAGACGAAGCGGGTGCTGCTCGGCGCGGGGGCGGCCCCGGTGTGGGGAGCCGGGGATGGCGACTGACGCGCTCCGCGCGGGCCGGGCGGCGCCGACCCGGCCGCTGCCGTGGCTGCTCGGGCTGCCGTTCCCGGTCCGCGGCGTGGCGCGCCGCTGGCGCGGCATGGTCGGGATGGTGGTCGGCGTCGGGGTGGCGCTGGGCCTGGTCCTGACGATGATGGGCCTGCTGGGGGCGGCGATGGGCCAGCTCGTCGGCGACTTCCGCCAGTCCGGGATCGGCGCCTTCATCGCCGCCAACGGCGGCAAGCTCATCCCGCTCGAGCGGGGCGACAACCCCGGCACGGTCGAGAACGGCTCGGCGCTGCTGACGCGGGTGCGCGGCATCCCCGGCGTCCAGGCCGCGATCGGCGAGCTGAGCTGGTCGCTGCGGCAGGAGGAGACGGGGCCGCTGGCGCGCTACCGGCCGGCCCAATTGCTGCCGGGCATCGCGGTGGACGGCGACGCCACCGAGATCGCCAACCTGGTGGTCATGCGCCGGGGCCGCTGGCTGCGTCGGGGCAACGAGGTGGTCGTGGGGCCCGGATTGAGCGCGAGCAGGGGGATCGACGTCGGCGGGACGCTGCGCCTGTACGGCCGGGACTTCGAGGTGGTGGGTGTCGGGAAGCTGCGCGGCTTCGGCCAGGCGCCCGACTCGGCGGTCTACCTCGACGCCCGGGCGCTGCGCCAACTGACCGACGTGGGCAACGTCCTGACGTTTGTCGCGGTCCAGACGACGGCGCCGGAGGCGGTGCGGAACGCGGTCGACGACGTGGCGCTGCGCACGGCGACGCCGGACGAGCTCGAGCGCGAGGTGTACGACTCGACGGCGTACGCCTCGGCGGTGGCGCTCTACTGGATCATCGACCTGTTCATCCTCTTCGTCGCCGGGATGTTCGTGACGAACATGCTCGGCCGCGCCGTGGCCGAGCGGCGCATCGAGTTCGGCACGCTGCGGGCGATCGGGGTGCCGAGCCGGACCATCCTGGCGAGCGTGGTGGCCGAGGCGCTCTTCGTCGTCGTCTGCTCGTTCGCCCTGGGGTTCGCGGTGTCGCTCGCGCTGGGCTGGGCGGTGAACGCGTTCTACGCCCCGGTCGTCCACTTCGACCACCTGTTCGCGGTCGATCCTGGCACGGACGCGCTTCTGTTCGGGATCACGCTCGCGCTCGGCGCGGTCGCCGGCTTCTTCCCGGCGCGGGCGGCGACGAGGGTGGACCCGCTCGACGTGCTGCGGGAGGCGTGAGGCGTGATCGAGGTACGGGGTGTCTCGCGCCGCTACCGGATGGGCGAGGCCGAGGTGTGGGCGCTGCGCGACGCGACGCTCCGCATCCCGGACGGCGACTACCTGACGATCGTGGGCCCGTCGGGGTCGGGGAAGAGCACGTTCCTGCAGATCGTGGGGCTGCTCGACCGGCCGACGGTGGGGAGCGTCGAGATGGACGGCCGCGACGTGGGCCAGCTCGGCGACGAGGAGCGCGCCCGGCTGCGGCTGACGACGATCGGCTTCGTCTTCCAGCGGTTCCACCTGCTGGCCGACATGACCGCGATCGAGAACGTGGCGCTGCCGATGGAGGCGGCGGGGATCGGTGCCGTCGAGCGGTACGCGCGGGCCGGCGCGCTGCTCCAACGGGTCGGCCTGGGGGAGCGCCAGCTCTTCATGCCGGCCCAGCTCTCGGGTGGGCAGCGCCAGCGGGTCGCGGTCGCGCGGGCGCTCGCGAACGACCCGCGGCTGATCCTGGCCGACGAGCCGACCGGCGAGCTGCACAGCGAGGACAAGGCCACGATCGTCGGGCTGTTCAGGCAGCTCAACGACGAGGGGCGCACGATCGTGATGGTGACGCACGACCCCGAGGTCGCCGCGGCGGCGCGGCGGCGGGTCGAGATCCGGGATGGCCAGGTCGGCGAGGTGGAACGATGACGGTTCGAGATCCGGCGACGCCGGTGGCGGCGCGGGTGGCGGCTGCGCCGGCCGCCGCCGACGGCCCGGCCGCGGGCGCCCTCCCCGCGCGGGCGGCACGCGCGAGGCGCCGGTGGCTGCAATGGGTGCTCGGCGCGGCAGTCGTGCTGGTGGTCGTCGGGTGGGCTGCCGTGGCGCGACCGGGGGCGCCGGCGACGCCGACGCCGACGCCGAGCGCGCCGAGCGCGCTGAGCGCGCACGGCGTCGTGCAGCCGATCGCCCGAGCGAGCGTCGCGACGATGGGTGGGGGCGTGGTGGACCAACTGCCCGCGCGGGTGGGCGAGGTGGTGGAGGCCAAGCAGGTGCTGGCGCGGGTGACGCTCGGCGGCCAGGTCGAGCTGCTGGTCGCGCCGTGGCGCGGGACCGTCACGGGCGTGGGGGCGCACCTCGGCGACACGGTGATGCCGGGCACGGCGATCGCGACGATCGCCGACCTGAGCCGCTACCAGGTCGAGACGACCGACGTGGACGAATACCTGATCGCCCAGCTGCGGCCGGGCCAGGCGGTGGCGATGACGGTCGACGCGGTCGACGGCCTCCAGCTCCGCGGCACCGTGCGCACGGTCGGCCTCCAACCGCAGAGCGCCGCTGGCGCGGCCAGCTACCCGGTCGTGGTGGACCTGGCGGGGGCGGACACGCGCCTGCGGCCCGGGATGACGGCGAAGCTGCGGTTCGAGGGCGAGCGGTAGACAACGAGGGGTGGGACCAATTCGGTTCACATAAGCAGGGCCTTGGGGGTCACGCCCTCACCCTGGCCCTCTCCCAGGGGGAGAGGGGACGTAGGGGGTGCGGTGTCGCGCGGTCGGTGGCCGGGCTGGATCCTATTGGGCCAAGCCCAGCGCAGCTCCTGGTGCTACGGTCGGAGGGATGGAGCGCGTCGGCGCCCAGCGTGAGCTGCGCAACCAAGACGCGGAGGTCCTGGCTGCCGTGGAGGCGGGCGTGAGCTTCGTCGTGACCCGCAACGGCGTGCCGGTGGCCTAGCCTGGATAATCGCGGACCGGCCCATTCGAACTCGCAAGCAGGCTGCATGGCTGCCGCCCGTTATCGTCAACACGGCTCGTTCTCAGAAGCAGGCGAGCGTGTGAACAAATAATCCAGCTTAGCTGCGCCCGCTGGCGCGCGGGCGGCGTTGGCCGGGCGGCTGCCACGTGCGGCCGCCGGATGCTGCGCCCGCTGGCGCGCGGGCGGCGTCGTTTCGTACCGCGCGCCGAGATCGCCGCGGTTGCCGCGGCCGGCCCGCGCGTCGACGCGGCCGCGTTCAGGCGCGACCTCGACGTCGCGATCGACCTAGGCCTCGCGCGCGGGTGAGGGTCTCGTCGACACATCGGTCGTCGTCGACTGGGAGGACCCGCCGTGGCCGGCGCGCTGCCACAGGTCGGGGCGATCTCGACGATCACGCTGGCCGAGCTCGCGGCCGGGCCCGACCTCGCCCGCGACCCGCTCGAGAGGGCGCGCCGCCAGGCACGCCTGCAGCGGGTCGAAGCGTTTGTTCGACCCGCTCGGGTTCGACGTCGCCGGCGCGCGGAGCTTTGGCCTGATGGTCGCCGCGGTCGCCGCGGCAGGGCGGTCCCACCGCTTGCGCGTCGCCGATCTGCTCATTGGATGGGCATCAGTGGCATATGGGCGGCTGGGTGCAGGGCGGTCCCATCGCTCGCGCGTCGCCGATCTGCTCATCGCGGCCGTGGCGCACGCCGACGGGCGGCCGCTCTACACGCAACCCGGGGGACTTCGCCGGGCTGGACGCGCTCGTCGCCGTCGTGGCGATGCGGCGCGATCACGCCCTTGTCGCGGGCGCCGCTGGGCCGTATAGTAGCTGGTGTGACCCCCCTCCCCTGGGGGGTGGGTAAGGAGACCGATGCAAGCGAACAAGAAAGACCTGCTCAACCGGCTGGCCACGATCGAAGGCCACCTGAAGGGCATCCGTAAGATGGTCGAGGATGACCAGTACTGCGTGGAGATCCTCAAGCAGTCGTACGCGGTCGAGCGAGCGCTCAAGAGGTTCGAGGGTGCGCTGCTGGAGGGGCACCTCCAATCGTGCGTGCCGGCCGGGTTCCGCGAGGGGCGCGACGCGGAGATGGTGCGCGAGCTCCACGAGCTGTTCGAGCTCTCCAGGAAGTAGCCGTGGCGATCGAGACCCCAACCCCGACGCGCGAAGTCACGCTGCCGATCGAGGGGATGACCTGCGCGTCCTGCGTCCGCCGAGTCGAGAAGGCGCTGGCCAGGGTACCCGGCGTCGCCGACGCGAGCGTCAACCTCGCGACGGAGAAGGCGACCGTTCACCTCGACCCGGCGACGCCGGCCGACCTGGGCGCGCTGACGGCGGCGGTCGAAAAGGCTGGGTACAAGGTCGGGCCGGTCGCGGCCCCGGCGCCGCCTGAGGAACGCCCCCACGCTGGCCTTCTCCCAGGGGGGGAAGGGACGGACGACCACCAGCTCGCCAAGGAGCGCGAGGTCGCCGACCTGAAGCGGCGCTGGCAGGTGAGCCTGGTCGTCGGGCTCGCGATGATGGCGGCGATGTACCTGCCGCTGCCGGTCGGGATGGACGTGCTCGCGCCGCTGCTGCTCGTCGCGGCGACGGTCGTCCAGGTCTGGGCCGGGCGCGGGTTCTACCAGGCGGCCTGGGCGGCCGGGCGGCACGGCTCGACCAACATGAACACGCTCGTCGCGATCGGGACGTCGGTTGCGTACGGCTATTCGGCGTTCGTGACGCTCTGGCCGGGGCTCGCCGCGCGCTGGGGCTTCCCGCCCCACCTCTATTACGAGACGGCGGTCATCATCGTCGCGCTCATTCTCATGGGGCGGTGGATGGAGGCCCGCGCCAAGGGCCAGACCTCGGCCGCGATCAAGGCGCTGATGGGGCTGCAGCCGCGCACCGCGCGCGTGCTCCGCGGCGGCGTCGAGCAGGACCTGCCGGTGGAGGCGGTCGTGGTCGGCGACCTCGTGCGCGTCCGGCCGGGCGAGAAGGTGCCGGTGGACGGCGTGGTCCAGGAGGGCAGCTCGGCGCTCGACGAGTCGATGCTGACCGGCGAGTCGCTGCCGGTGGAGAAGGGGCCGGGTGATCCGGTCATCGGCGCCACGCTGAACACGAGCGGCTCCTTCGTCTTCCGGGCCACCCGGGTCGGCCGGGACACGGCGCTGGCCCAGATCGTGCGGCTGGTGGAGGAGGCGCAGGGCTCGAAGGCGCCGATCCAGGCGCTGGCCGACCGGATCGCCGAGTGGTTCGTCCCGGCGATCCTCGTCGTCGCCGCGCTCACCTTCGTCGGCTGGCTGGTGCTCGGGCCCGAGCCGCGGCTGACGTACGCGGTGCAGACCGCGATCGCCGTGCTGATCATCGCCTGCCCGTGCGCGCTCGGGCTCGCCACGCCGACCGCGATCATGGTCGGGACGGGGAAGGCGGCCGAGAACGGCGTCCTTATCCGGGGCGGTGAGGCGCTGGAGGCGGCCCGCAAGGTCGACGCGATCGTGCTCGACAAGACCGGGACGCTGACCCGGGGTAAGCCGGCGGTGGTGCGTGTGCACCTCGCCGACGGCCTGGCCGAGCCGGAGCTGCTGCGGCTGGCCGCCGCCGCGGAGGTCGGCTCCGAGCACCCGCTGGCCGAGGCGGTCGTCGGGCGGGCGCGCGAGCTCGGCCTCGAGCTGCCAAGGCCCGAGGCGTTCCAGGCGATCGTCGGCGGCGGCGTGCAGGCGCAGGTCGAGGGGCGCGAGGTCGTGCTCGGCAGCCGCGCGCTGATGGAGCGGTTCGGCGTGCGGCTCGACGGGCTGCGCGGAGCGGCCGAGGCGGCGGCGCGGACGGGCGCGACGCCGCTCTACGTCGCGGTCGGCGGGCAGCCGGCCGGCGTGATCGCGGTCGCCGACACGCTCAAGCCGGAGGCGCGCGAGGCGGTCGCCGAGCTGAAGGCGCTCGGCCTCCAGGTCTGGATGCTGACCGGCGACAACCGGGCGACCGCCGCGGCGATCGCCGCCGAGCTCGGGATCGAGCACGTCATGGCCGAGGTGCTGCCCGAGCAGAAGGCGGAGAAGGTCAAGGAGCTCCAGGCCAGCGGCAAGATCGTGGCGATGGTCGGCGACGGCATCAACGACGCGCCGGCGCTCGCCCAGGCCGACCTCGGCATCGCGATCGGGACCGGCACCGACGTGGCGATGGCCGCGTCGGACGTCACGCTGGTCGGCGGGGACCTGCGCGCCATCGTCACCGCCATCGCCCTCTCGCGCGCGACCGTTCAGAAGATCAAGCAGGGGCTTTTCTGGGCGTTCGCCTACAACGTCGTGCTGATCCCGGTGGCGATGGGCGCGCTCTACCCGCTGTTCGGGGTGCTGCTGAACCCGGTGCTCGCGGCGGCGGCGATGGCGATGTCGAGCGTCAGCGTCGTCACCAACGCGCTGCGGCTGCGCGGCTTCCGCCGGCCGGCCAGCGCGGAGGCGATCCTACACCCGCCGCTGCGCGAGCGGGTGGGCGAGTACGCCTACCTGGTCGGCATCGCGCTCGTCGCGCTCGCGATCGGCGCGGCCGCGCTGTGGCTAGTGCCGCCGACGCCGGAGCACGCGATGGCGTCGGCGCCGGCGCACGACGAGATGGCCGTGGGCGGGGCGGCGCAGCGCGTGCCGGTGGTGCTGAGCGACTTTTCGTTTTCGCCGGCCCGCGTGGTCGTCAAAGTCGGCCAGCCCGTGCAGGTGAGCGTGCTGAACGCCGGCAAGGTCGCGCACGACTGGAGCGTGCAGGGCCTGGCCGGTGCCGAGCACGTGCACGCTCCGCCGGGCCAGGGCGCCAGCGTCGTCTTCACGCCGACGGAGGTCGGCACGTTCGAGGTTGTATGCACGGAGCCCGGGCACGCGCAGGCCGGCATGGTCGGCGAGCTTGTGGTCGAGCCGTAGCGGCGAGTTAAGGAGGAGCACTCACGATGACCACCAAGGTTCTCACGGTTCCGGACATCTCGTGCGAGCACTGCGAGCGCGCGATCAAGGGGGCGCTCGAGCCGCTTCCCGGCGTCCAGGTCGTGCACGTCGACATCCCGGGCAAGAAGGTGCGCGTGCAGTACGACGAGACCAGGGTCGACGTCGAGACGATCAAGGCGGCGGTGGAGGAAGAGGAATACCCCGTCGCGGCAGTCGAGTAAGGAGAACGGCGATGGCGAAGGACCCGGTCTGCGGCATGGAGGTCGACGAGCGGACGGCGCAGCACAAGAGCGCCTACCAGGGCCAGACGTACTACTTCTGCGCGCCGGGCTGTAAGCGCGCCTTCGAGGCCGACCCGAAGAAGTACCTCGACCCCGGCTACAAGCCGTCGATGTAGCGGCGAGTCGGCGGGCCTTCCTGGCGGCGCCCGAGGGCGACGCACCGCTCGGGTCGCGACCCTGACGCCAGGCGTGGGAGCTGCCGTCGAGGGGCGCACGACGAGCGCTCTACCTCCGCGCCAGCGCCGCAAGCTGCGCAGATCGCGCGGTTCTTCTGAGCGGCTTCTGTCGGGTAATGGTTGGCGCCGTTCAGTGCGCGTCTTGGTACTTGTGAGCGCGCGCTAGCGCCGGTCAACATGCATGACGCATCCCGGTCGCTTTGGTGGCCGGCAGCGGCGCCGCCCCTTCGGGGGCGGCCCGGGCCGTCGCAGTCGGTCAAGGCCTTCGTGAAGCAGCGCGCCCGCTACCGCTGTGAGTACTGCCACCTGACCGCGGTGGTCTTCCACGTGGACCACATCATCCCCTGGCGCCTCTGGGCGGGCAGCCCCGAGGCGTACCACCACCCCGACAACCTCGCGTGCGCCTGCATCTACTGCAACAGCACGAAGCAGGACGCGGTCGACGGCCCCGACGCCGTCAGCGGCGCGCGGGTGCCCTGGTACAACCCGCGCGCATCGGCCGGCACCTGGGAGGACCACTTCGCGTGGAGCGACGATTACCGGAAGATCACGCCCGTCAGCGCGATCGGGCGCGCGACGATGTCCGTCCTCAAGATGAACCGTACGCACTACAAGGACCAGCGGGTGCTGCTGCGGAACGCGTGGCTGGGCGGCGGGAACCCGTGGCCGTGACCCGGCGCCCCACGACCCTCCGGCAGACAGTGGGGGCCGAGGTGGTCGATGGCGTCGAGGGGACGGCGGGCTGGTCGCCCAACTCGGGGCGCCAGAGTCGTCGGAGCTCCACCGCGGGAGCCGGTGGTCCGGCAATGAGCCCCGCGCGTGCAGGACGGGTGCACGCAGGTCCCAGATCCTTATGGTCAACGTCGAGGAGGGCGGCAACTGGCGGCTCAACCTGCCGGGGCAGCAACCGAGGAGCTGCCGCTGCTCGGGCACGGGCGTGCTTCGCACACGGGTGGGTGTCGGAGCGTCGGACAGAACGAGTGGAAGCCCCGCAGCCTTGGGCGAGTCGCAAACGTGGTTCACTTCAGCAGGGGCGCTTAGTTAGGCGTCGCGCCCTCACCCTGGCCCTCTCCCAGGGGGAGAGGGGACGCGGACGGTGCCGTTTCGCACGACCGGGCGGCCTCAAATGAACGGTCTTGGGGCTATTCGAGGACGACGGACTCCCGGTGCGCTGGCCGGCCGACGTTCCAGCCGAGCCGCTCGCGGACCAGGTCGCCGAGCACGCGGCGTGGGCCGTCCTCGCCGTGGGTCAGGAACAGGCGGCGCGGCGCGCCGGTGAACCCGCCGAGCCAGCGGACCAGCTCCGACTGATCCCCGTGCGCCGAGAAGCCGGGCAGCGAGCGGACGTCGGCGCGCACCGGCACCATCTGGCCGTGGATCTTCACCTCGCGCGCACCTTCGAGCAACTGGCGACCGCGCGTCCCCTCGGCCTGGAAGCCGACGAAGAGCAGGATGTTTTGCGGGTGCGGCAGCCGCTGGCTCAAATGGTGGAGGATGCGGCCGCCGGTCGCCATGCCGTTGGCCGAGATGATGATCGCGGGCCCCGGCACGTGGTTGATCGCCATCGATTGGTCGCGCCGCGCGGCGACGTGCAGGTCCGGGTAGGCGAGCGGCGGCGTCCCGTCGGCCACGAGCACCCGCGCGGCCGCGTCGTAGTCCTCCCCGTGCTCGCGGTAGACGCGGGTCGCCGCGATGGCCATCGGCGAGTCGACGTAGACCGGGATCGGCGGCAACGTGCCGGCGGCGACCAGCCCGCGCAGCGTGTAGAGCAGCTCTTGCGTGCGCCCGATCGCGAACGCGGGGATCAGGACCACGCCGCGCCGCTCGACGGCCGCGCGCACCACCTCGGCGAGCCCCTCGGCTGGGTCTTCGCTCGGGTGCAGCCGGTCGCCGTAGGTGGACTCGCAGAGCGCGTAGTCGGCGGAGGCGATCGGCTCGGGGTCGTTCAGGATCGGCTGGTTGTAGCGCCCGACGTCGCCTGAGAAGGCGATGCGGAGCGGTCGGCCCCCGGCGTCGACCTGGACGACGAGGTTAGCCGAGCCGAGGATGTGCCCGGCGTCGCCCGGCCGCACGGCGACGCCGGGCACGACCTCGCGCAGCTCGTGGTACGGCAGTGGCTCGAGCAGCGGCAGCGTGGCCGCGGCGTCTTCGACGGTGTAGAGCGGCAGCGCCGGCTTGTGCGAGGTGTAGCCCTTCTTGTTCGCGTACTCGGCGTCCTCTTCCTGGAGGTGAGCCGAGTCGGGCAGCACCAGGCCGACCAGGTCGACGGTCGAGGCGGTGGCGAAGATCGGGCCGCGGTAGCCGTTCTTGACGACGACCGGCAGGTAGGCGCAGTGGTCGACGTGGGCGTGGGTGAGCACGACCGCGTCGAGCGCGGCCGGGTCGAACCCGGGCTCCTCCCAGTTGCGCTGCCGGATCGGCTTGGCGCCCTGGAACAGGCCGCAGTCGATCAGCACGCGCCGCCCGTTTGCTTCGAGCAGGTACCGCGAGCCGGTCACCGTGCCGGCCGCGCCGAGGAACGTCAGCCGTACCGCCACGCCCCGGAGCGTACCCGATCGGCGCGTCCGCGGCTCAGCTCGGCGGGTGCGCCTCGACGCGGGCGACGATCCGGCGGACGGGCAGATCGCGGGGCGGCCGCGTTAACTCACCGTAAGAATCCCGCCCCGATTGGTTGAGCAGCCGAGGTTGGGAGCAGGCCGGTTTGCTAGCCTGGTCGCGACTCAGCCTAGAAGGACTGCAGGCTTGACCGACGAAGAGCGGCGGGCTATGGCGGCGAGACACGCCGAGCTCGTCAAGCAACTGCTCGACGACCTGACGGTGGTCATCACGAACGGCGGCCTGGTGCTCGAGGCGGTGGACGGTCCGGCGCGGTCGCGGCTCGAGCGGGCTGCCGCGGCCGTCTGCCGGGCGACCGCGCCCATCCACGAGCGCGCCGCGGCCGACGGGCACGCGGATACCTCCGCTCGGCCCCGGAACGGCAGGAGTCGGGCGGCGCTTTAGCCGCGGTACGGTTCGCTTAGGCGGCGGCGCCTGGGCGTCACGCCCTCACCCTGGCCCTCTCCCAGGGGGAGAGGGGACGTGGGCGGCGCCATTTTCGCGCGATCGGCTGCCAAACGCCGCTCAGCCGGACCAGACGGGCGTGGAGAGGGGACGTGGGCGGCGCGATTTCGCGCGATCGGCGGCCTCGAATGAAACCGTCCTGGCTCTACCCGACCGCCTGGCGCGCCTGCGCCGCGTAGGCGGCCGCGGCGTCGGCGGGTCGGACGGGCCGCCGCGCCGGCGTGGGCGCGGGGCCCGCGCCGGGCTCGAAGACGGCCGCCGCCGAGCCACTGGCCCCCGGGGCGGCAGACCGCCGCTTCGCCGGGCGCCGCTCGGATGGCCGACCGTCCCGCCACGGCTCGAACGCCCCCGGCGCAACCGGCCCGATCCGATCCACGACGGGGTTCTGGGCCGCGCCGGCGGTCGGAGGGTCGCGCCGCGGTTGCGGGGTGGTCGCGGCGTGCCGGCGGCAGGGGGCTACAGGCGCTGGGCGGCGAGGCGTGTCTGGACGGCGAGGCGTGCCTGGGCGGCGAGGCGTGCCTGGGCGGCGAGGCGTGTCTGGACGGCGACGCGTGCCTGGCCAGGCGAAGACGGCTACTGGTGTGGGGCGACGACGTCCCAGCTCCGTACGAGCGGCTCGATCTCGGCCCAGAGGGCGTCGGGGATGGGGATCGCGGCGGCGCGGGCGTTGGCGGCCGCCTCGTCGGGCGAGCGAGGGCCGGGGATCGTCGCCGTCACGACCGGGTGGCGCACGACGTACTGGAGCGCGACAGCCAGCAGACTCACGCCGTACCTGGCGCAGACCGCCTCCATCTTCTCGACCTGGGCCAGCACCTCGGGCGTGAAGACGCGCGCGTAGAACTCGGCGTTGCGCTCCCGCGCGCCCTTCGCGCCGAGCGCGAGCAGCCCCCGCTCGAGCGGGGTCGCGACGACGACGCCCATGCCGAACCGCTGGGCGGCTGGGAAGATCCGCTCCAGCGCCACCTGGTTCAGCAGGCTGTACGCGTCGGGCACGACCGCCATCTCGAACTCGCCGGTCTCGACGAACGGCGCGTTGTCCTCAGGGTAGTTCGAGGCGATGCCGACGTGGCCGACGACGCCCTCGGCCTGGTACTTGCGCAGCGCCTCGAGCGCGCCGCCTTTGCCCATCACCTGGTCGAGCGCCTCCCTGGGCGGGTCGTGGATGTACAGCAGCTCGATCCGGCTCGTGGCTAGCCGCTCGAGGCTGCCCTCGACCGAGCGCTTCGCGCCGTCGGCCGTATAGTCGGAGTGGTCGGGGAAGCGGCAGCACTTCGTCTCGACGACGACCTCGCCGGCGATCCCGGGGCGCTCCCGCAGCGCCCGCGCGACCAGCCGTTCGCTCATGGAGCGGAGGTAGAGCTGCGCCGTGTCGACGAAGCGCACGCCGCTGTCGAGCGCGGCGTGGATCGTCGCGACGGCCAGCTCCTCGTCCAGGTGGCGGTCGGTCGTGCCGTCGGCGAGCGCGCGCAGGCCGATCCAAGCCGTGCCGATGCCGACGGTCGAGACCTCGACCCCCGTCTTGCCGAGCGTTTTGCGCGGGATCGCGGGTGGGTTGTCGGGCGTCATCGGCGGCTCCTCTGCGTGGTCTGGGCAGCAACGTAGCACACCGGCGGCGCGGTTCGGATGGTGTCAGGTGAAACGGAACTGAAGCGTTGCCGCGTGTGAAACGCGGGTATCACACGCGCAGGCGTTCTGGCGCTCGGGAGAGAGACGGAGATGGCGACAGTCGGGGCTGGGCGCCGACGCCTCGGATGGACGTCGGCGATGCCTGTCGCGGCGATCCTGCTGGTCAACCTGGTGCTGGTGGGCTGCGCGGCGGCGAAGCTGGGGCCGGCGCTTGCGCGGGCGGTGGCTGCCCATCCGGACAAGTGGTTCGACGTCGTCGTCACGCGTGTTCCGGCCGAGGGCGCGTGATGCGTTTCCTGGTAATGGCGCTGCCGACGATCGACGTGGCGGCCGCCCGAGCGCCGTGGTGTTACCGGCTTTCGGCGCACGCCGCGTAGCAGAATCGTCGGGCGGGCCCCGGGGCCCTACGTGGGGGTGAGCAGGGCGTGGCGGTCGCGGACCGGGCGGTGAGGCGTTCGTCGTTCGACGCGGCGCGCGTGCTCGTGCCGCGCTTCGCCCTGCCACCCGTGCTGACGGCGCTGGCGACGGTCGGGGCGCTGCAGTTCGTGCGGGTGGTCGGCGGCGAACCGCCGTACGCGCTCTTCTACGCCGCGGTGGCGCTCAGCGCCTGGTACGGCGGCCTCGGGCCGGGCCTGCTCGCGACGGTCCTGTCTGGTATGGCGATCGACTACTACCTGCAGGAGCCGCGCTTCTCGATCGCGGTGACCTCCGCGCCGGAGGGCTTCCGGCTGCTCGCGTTCGCGATGGTCGCGCTGCTGATCGGTCTGCTGCAGGCGCGCGCACGCGCCGCCGCGGAGCGCGCCCAGCGCGGTGAGCTGAGCGCCCAGCAGCTCGCCGCGATCGTAGCGTCGTCGGACGACGCGATCGTCGGGCTGGACCTGAACGGAGAGGTGACGAGCTGGAACGCCGGCGCCGAGGCGCTGCTGGGCCACCAGGCGAGCGACGTGATCGGCCGGCCGATCAGCGCGCTGGCGGCGGCACCCTGGCAGACCGAGATCCCGAAGGCGCTGGCGCAGCTCCAGGCTGGCGGCCGCCTGGGCCACTACGAGACGGTCTGGACCGACCGCACGGGACGGCCGCTCGCGATGTCGGTCACGCTGTCGCCGGTCCGCGACGCGAACGGGCAGGTCGTCGGCGCCTCGGCGATCGCCCGCGACGTGACGCGCCGCAAGCAGGCCGAGGAGGCGCACGCGCGGCTCGCCGCGATCATCGCCTCATCCTCCGAGGCGATCGTGGGGGCCGACGCCGACGGCGTCGTCTCGAGCTGGAACCCGGGCGCGCGGCGGCTGTTCGGCTACCACGCGGCCGAGGTGACCGGGCGGCGGCTGGCCGAGCTGGTGGTGGCGGAGGACCGCGAGCGGTGGGAGGCGGCGGTCGGGCGCGCGCGGGGTGGTGAGGACGCGGCGCAGGAGACGTTCCGGCTGACGCACCGGGAGGGGCGCGTGGTCGAGGCGGCGATCGTCGTGTCGCCGGTGCACGACGCGGGCGAACGGGTCGTCGGGCTGTCGCTGGTCGGCCGGCCGGCGGCGCCGGAGGGGGGCGGGCCGCGCTGGCGGGTGCTGGCCGAGGCGACGCGGAGCTGGAGCCAGGGCGAGGCGCCCGAGCGGGTGCTCGCCACGGTCGTCCGGGGCGCGCGGCGCGCGATCGACGCCGACGCCGCCTCGGTGATGCGCTGGGACGCGGCCGAGGGGGTGCTCGTCGTCCCACCGGGCGTCGACGCGCCGGCCGACGCCGGCAGCCGCTTCGCCGCCTTGGGCGCCACCGCGCGGGCGATCGCTGGCCGCGTGCCGGTCGTGGTCAACGACTACCAGGCGGCCCCCGACGCGACGCCCGAGGCCATCGCCGCGGGCGTGCAAGCCGCGGTCGCGGTGCCGGTGCTCGACCGCGGCGCAGTCGTCGGCGTGTTCCAGGCGACGGTCCGGCGCCCCGACCGTCGGTTCCGCGCCGAGGACGCCCAGCTGCTCGAGCTGCTCGCCCCGGTCGCCGCCGCCTGCCTGAGGGAGCTGCCGGCCGGTTAGCGGACCGCCGTCGTTCCGCGGGGTTGGGGCGACCGTCGCGGCCAGCGTGGCGCCGGCGTTCAACGGCGCGACCGCGGTTCGTCGCTCCGTTCGGAACGGCGGAGCACGGCGCGACCTCACTGGGTGTTGTCGTACTCGGCCGGGTCGACGACGGCTTCGACGAGGAACGGCCGGCCGGCGCCGAGGGCGCGCGCGAGCGCGGCGCGGCAGGCTCGGCGGTCGGCGACGCGCGCGTGGCCGAAGCCGAAGCCGGCCGCGATGGCGCCGTAGTCGGGCCGCGAGAAGTCGGTGCCGGTGGTGGGGTAGCCGCGACGGAGCTGCTTGACGCGGATCGACGTCATCGCGTCGTCCACCATCAGGAGCAGCACGATCGGGAGGCGCAGGCGCGCGACCGTCTCGAGCTCGCCGGCGTACATGAGGAAGCCGCCGTCGCCCAGCACGCAGGCGACCGGCAGGTCCGGCCGCGCCAGCGCGGCGGCGACCGCGAACGGCAGGCCGGTACCCATCGGCGACAGGCCGTTCGAGCAGAGGAACGTATTCGGCCGCTCGGCCCGCCAGCCCTGGACGACGACGATCTTGTGCGAGCCGACGTCGACGGCGAGGATGCCGTCGCTCGGGAACGCCCGCCCAACTCCTCCACCGCGGCCTGCGGCGGCATGCGCGTCCCGTCGCCGTCCGGCGCGGTCGCCCCGCGCGGGACGAGCAGCTCGGCGACCGCGTCGCGGGCAGCGCGGGCGGCCCGGGTGGACCAGTCGCCTGGCCGCGCCACCCCGATCAGCTCGTCGATCTGCGCGGCGAGGTCGCCGTCCGAGGCGACGACGGGCCGGAACGTCGGGTCGTCGGCGCCGGCCTCGGCGACCGAGACGACCGGCGTCGTGGTGCGCCAGCGCTTGAAGAGGTCGACGCCGTCCAGCCCGACCGCCAGGATGAGGTCGGCCTCCTCCATGAGCGCGTGCAGCATCTCGTCGCGGTACATACCGAACGTGCCGGCGAAGAGCGGGTGGCTCTCCGGGAACCAGCCTTTCGCCTGCGGCGTCACGATCGCGGGGCACCCCAGCCGCTCGGCCAGCGCGACCAGCTGGCTGGCGAGCTCCGGGCGGTGCTGCACCCCGACGCCGATCGTCAAGAGCGGCCGCCGCGCCGCCCTAACTCGGTCGGCGACTCGATCGAGCGCCCTTGGGGCGTCGCCTATCCCTCTGGGAGGGGGATGCGGGGAGGGCGGCTCGTTCCCCCTCACCTCCCGCTCGACCTCCGCCGCGGGGAACGACCAGTAGACCGGGCCTGGCCGGGGGCTGAGGGCGCATGCCCACGACTCGGCCATCTGGGCGTCGAGCGCCTCGGCGCTGAGGCGCCCGGCCCATTTCGTCACCGCGCCGAACATGTCGACCAGCGGCAGTCGCTGGTGGGTCTCGCGCGGCCCGACCGGCTCGGCCGGCGGGTGGTCGGCCGAGATGGCGACGAAGGGCCGGCGGTCGAGCTGGGCGGTCGCGGCGGCTGGGTAGAGGTTCATCGCGCCCGGGCCGCGTGTGACGATCGCGACGCCTGGCACGCCGGTGAGCTGCGCCGTCGCCTGGGCCATGAACCCGGCGGCCGCCTCGTGGTGGGTGAGCACGTAGTCGACGCCGTGGCGGCGCATCGCTTCGAGCAGCTCGATCGCCTCGGAGCCGGGGATGCCGAAGGCGCGGCGCACGCCGCGCCCGCCCAGGAACGCGGCGCAGCGCTCCGCCGCGTTCACAGGCTCCCTCCCCCGCTCATCAGCTCGTCCCCGCGATGTAGAGCGCGCCGCCGATCAGCGACAGGTTCTTCATGAAGTGGACGCGCTGCCCGAGCCTCGCCTGGCCGGGCTCCATCCCCCAGAAGCGGTGGCCGGCGTAGGTGATCGGCGCCAGGATGAGCGCGAGCGTGAGCGCGGCCGGGCGGCGCAGCGGCCCAACCTGGAGCGCCAGCGCGCAGAGGATCATCGCCCAGCCGCTCAGTTGGACGTGCTGGTCCTGGACCGGCAGGCCGGCCTTGCGCGCCACCTCGGCGCGGCCGCCGGGCTGCTGCGCCTGGCCCCAGCCGCCGGTGACGAAGATCGCCGTGAAGAGCAGCAGCCCGAGTCGCTTCAGCATCGGAGACGGTCACCTCCTGGCAGGCGGCGTGCCTGCAGATCGTAGGCTACCGCTTCCCGCT
>DASRFH010000055.1:0-24641 GCA_035651675.1 Chloroflexota bacterium
GTTGGGGCCAGCGCGACGCCAGTCCCTACCTCACCGCCGAGTGGCGGCACGACCAGTCGCTGGTCGTCTGGCTCGACGTGCCGATCGACGTCACCGCGCCAGCCGGCCAGTACCGGCTCCGGCTCGGGCTCGCCGACCCGAGGAGCGGCAAGGCGCTCGCGACGAAGCGGTCGGACGGCTCGGCCGGCCCGCCAGAGTTGATCGCTGGCAGCTTCTCGGTGGCCCACGCCATGGCGCGGCCGGTTTCGGATCTGCTCGCCGACTTCCGGCGCGCCGCGCCAGGCGGCGCCCGCATCGTCGAGCCGAGCGAACAGGGCGTGGGCCCAGTCACGCTGCTGGCGGCGGCGCTTCCGGCCTCGATCGCGGCCGGCCGGGAGTCTTCGATCGACCTGCTATGGTTGGCCAGGTCTGACGTCCCGAAGGAGTCGTCGCTCGACGCCTCGTTGGTGCTGTCGTCGAGCGGCGACGAGCGGATCCTCAGCCGTCGCTCCCTGTACCAGCTCGACCCCGCCGCTCCCTGGCTCGCCGGCGAAGCGCAGCGCGACGTGCGGCCGTTCGCGCCGACGCGCGATCAGGTCGGCGTCTGGAAGGTAGTCGTCCGCGCGGGCGCGAGTGAGGTCGAGCTGGGTCATCTCGAGGTCACCGCGCCACCCCCCGAGCCAGTGGTCGGCCAGCCGGGCCACCCGGCCAGCGCGCAGCTCGGCGACTTCGCCCAGCTCCTCGGCTTCGACGTCACGCCGACCGCCGTCCGTCTGTACTGGCGCGCGCTTGGCCCGGCGTCGGAGAACTACACCGTCTTCGTCCACGCGCTCGACGCCGGCGACCATATCCTGGCGCAGAACGACGCCCCACCGGCCGCGGGCGCGCGGCCAACGCGCGGCTGGGCACCCGGCGAGACGATCGCCGACGACCACCCGCTCGCCGTTCCGCCCGGCGCGACGATGCTCGCCGTCGGCCTCTACGACCCACGCACCGGCCAGCGGGTCCCGCTCACTACGGGTGGCGACCGCGTGCTGCTTCCTCTCCCCGTGGGAGGAGGCTAACCCGGCCCGTCAGGTGAGCGCGCGCTCAGCGAGGCCGGCGCTGGCCGCCCGCGCGGCGGTGGATGCCGTCACCGGGCCCGCCGTCGTCCTCTCCCGGATGGAAGAGGTGCGCTACACGGCCAGGGCGGCCTGCTTGGCCTTGGCGGCGCGGGCCCGCTCATTCGGGTCGAGCAGCCGCTTGCGCAGCCGCAGATTCTTCGGCGTCACCTCGAGCAGCTCGTCGTCGGCGAGGAAGTCGAGCGACTGCTCGAGGCTGAGGACCGTCGCCGGCGTCAGCCGCTCGTCGATCTCGGCGGTCGAGGCGCGCACGTTCGTCATCTGCTTCTGCTTGCAGACGTTTATCGCCAGGTCGCCCTGCCGCGTGTGCAAACCGACGACCATCCCCCGGTACACCTGAGTGCCGGGCTCGACGAACGTCGTGCCGCGCTCCTGCGCGTTGAGCAGCCCGTAGGTCACCGCCGTGCCCGTCTCCGACGCGACGAGCGCGCCGTTCCGCAGCGACTGCATCGGTCCGCGCCACAGCTCGTAGTCGAGCAGCAGGCTGCCCATCACGCCGTTCCCGCGCGTCAGCGTCAGGAACTCGTTCCGGAATCCGATCAGCCCACGCGTCGGGATCGTGTACTCGAGCCGGACGTTACCGCGGCCGTCGTTGTGCATGTTGACGAGCTGCGCCTGGCGCGCGGCCAGGTTCTCCGTCACCGGACCGATGTATGCCTCGGTCGTATCGATCGTCAGATGCTCGATCGGCTCGAGCACCGCGCCATCCACGACCCGGGTCACCGCCTCCGGCCGTGACACCTGGAACTCGTACCCCTCGCGTCGCATCGTCTCGATCAGGATGGCCAGGTGCAGCTCGCCGCGTCCCGAAACCAGGAGCTCGTCCGGGCTGTCGGTCTCGGAGACGCGCAGCGCGACGTTCGTCTCGAGCTCGCGGAACAGCCGCTCCCGGAGCTGGCGCGACGTGGACCAGCGGCCCTCGCGGCCGGCGAACGGGGAGGTGTTCACGCCGAACGTCATCTTGACGGTCGGCTCCTCGATCCGGATCGGCGGCAGCGCCTCCGGCGACTCGGCGTCGGCGATCGTGTCGCCGATCGTCGCGTCCGGCAGGCCGGTCACGGCGACGATGTCGCCGGCGGCGACCTCGTCCACCTCGACCCGCTTCAGCCCCTGATGGGTGAAGAGCAGCGCGACCTTCTCGCGGGTGACCGTGCCGTCGCGCTTGACCAGCGAGACGGCGTCGCCCTTGCCGATGCGCCCGCGGACCAGGCGGCCGATGGCGAATTTGCCTTTGTAATCGTCGTAGTCCAGCGTGGTGACCTGAAGCTGGAGCGGTCCGTCGAGGTCCACGACCGGTGGCGGCACGTGGCGGAGGATCGTCTCGAACAGCGGCTCGAGGTTGGCGGACCTGATCTCCGGCTGCTCGTCGGCGACGCCTTCGCGCCCGATCGCGTAGATGACCGGGAAGTCAAGCTGCCCCTCCTCGGTCGCCAGGTCGAGAAAGAGGTCCTGCGTGAGCTCGAGCACCTGTGCCGGCCGCGCGTTCTGGCGATCGACCTTGTTGATGACGACGATCGGCTTGAGCCCGATCTCGAACGCCTTGCGCAGCACGAAGCGCGTTTGTGGCATCGGCCCCTCGACGGCGTCGACCAACAGCAGGCAGCCGTCGGCCATGTTGAGGACGCGCTCGACCTCCCCGGAGAAGTCGGCGTGGCCGGGCGTGTCGATGACGTTGATCTTGACGCCGCGGTACATGATCGCGGTGTTTTTAGCCAGGATCGTGATGCCCTTCTCGCGCTCGAGGTCGTTCGAGTCGAGAATGAGCTCGCCGACCGCCTGGTTGGCGCGGAAGATGTTGCTCTGCTTGAGCATCCCGTCGACCAGCGTCGTCTTGCCGTGGTCCACGTGCGCGATGATCGCGACGTTTCGGATGCCGTCACACGTTGAATAGGAAATGGATCACGTCTCCGTCTTTGACTGGGTACGTCTTGCCTTCTTGTCGTAGCACGCCGGCACGGCGGGCCTCCGCCATTCCACCCACGCGGATGAGGTCGTCGTAGGAGACGACCTCCGCGCGGATGAAGCCGCGCTGGATGTCGGAATGGATTTCCCCGGCTGCTTCCACCGCCGGCGCGTCGCGGTGCACCGTCCACGCCCGGCATTCGTCCTCGCCCACGGTGAAGAAGGAGATCAGGTCGAGGAGACCGTAAGAGAGCCGTATCACACGCCCAAGACCCAGCTCGGCGATCCCGAGGTCGGCCATAAACTCGGCGCGCTCCTCCTCGGCTAGCTCGCCCAGCTCCATCTCCAGCCGTCCGGCCAGTGCGTCGACGACGACGCGCCGCCCGCTCAGATCAGCGCGGATCTGCTCGACCACCGGGAGCGCCTCGCCGACGTCGTCGCCGGTGTTGAGCAGCACGAGCATCGGCTTCTGCGTCAGGAAGCCGTACGAGCGGAGCAGCTTGACGTCCGATTCGCTCAAGTCGAAGTCGCGGATCGCCTTCCCCTGCTCGAGCGCCGGCTTGAACTGCTCCATCAGCTCGAGCTCGCGCCAGAGTGGGTTGTTCGGCGCGGCCTTCCCCATCCGCAGCTCCCGGTTCAGGCGGTCGACCCGCTTCTCGACGACGCCTAAGTCCGCCAGCGCCAGCTCGGCGTTCATCTCCCGCAGGTCGCGCAGCGGGTCGACCGAGCCCTTCTGGTGCGGGAACGTGTCGCTCTCGAAGGCGCGGACGACGTGGATCAGCTCGTCGGCGTTGCGGAGCTGGCCCATCAGCGCGGCCGCCTTCGTCTCGCCGCCCGCGCTCATCTGGCCGGCCACATCCACGTAGCGGACCTCGGCCGGCGTCGTCTTGCGCGGCTTGAACATCGCGCTCAGCCGCCAGAGTCGCTCGTCGGGCACGTGCACGACGGCCCGGTGCGCCTCGCCGCTGCCGAAGCTGCCGACCTCGGCCTTCTGCTGCGCCAGCGCGTTGAACACCGTCGTCTTGCCTGCGCCCGGCAGGCCCATGATCCCTACTTCCAAGAGCGCCCCTGGCGGTGCGGTGCGCGCCGTAGGCAGCGCACCGCACGTGAGAAAGTGGCAAACTCGACGAGTATATGGGGCGCATACTGGTCGGAACCTGCAATTGGGCGGACCACGCCGCCTTTTACCCCCGGGGAGTCAAGCCGGCCGAGCGGATCAGCTACTACGCCAACTACTTCCCGATCGTCGAGGTCGACGCGAGCTTCTATCGGCTCATGCCGCCCCACAACTTCGAGCTCTGGGCGGAACGGACGCCCGACGACTTCGTGTTCAACGTCAAGGCGTACCGCACGCTCACCCGCCACGGCGAGCGGTACGAGGCAGGCAAGCGGCACGAGGCCGACGCCCTGGAGCTGGACCCCACCGACGAGGACTTCCGGCTGTTCAAGGAGTCGATCCAGCCGCTGAAGGCGGCCGGCAAGCTGCGCGCCGTCCACTTCCAGTTCCCGCCCTGGTTCACCGCCACCGACCGGAACCGCCAGTACCTCGAGGTCGTCCGCGAGTATTTCCCCGACGACCTGCTGGCAGTCGAGTTCCGGCACAAGAGCTGGCTGGCCGGGGAGGAGCTCGACCGCACGATGGAGAAGCTGCGCGAGCTCGACGCTGCGTACACAGCTGTCGACCAGCCGCAGCTCGGCTCCGGGTCGGTCCCACCTGTCGCCGAGGTGACGACGCCCAGGTTATCGGTCGTTCGGTTCCACGGACGGAACTACAGGAGCTGGTACAAGAAGGACGCCAGGACGAGCGCGGAGCGGTTCGACTACCTCTACTCGAAGGACGAGCTAGCCGAGTGGGTGCCTACGATCGAGCGGCTGGCGCACGCGGCGAACGAGGTCCACGTCCTGATGAACAACAACCGCGGCAACTACGCCGTCGTGAACGCGCGAGACGTGCAGCTGCTGCTCGGCCAGCAGCCGAAGCTACCCGACATCGAGCCGTCGGAGGGGCCGCCGAGGGCGCCGAAGCAGGGGCGCCTCCCGCTCGAGGCGTAGCCCTTCGCCCGCTGAGCCTCGCTCGCCCGGGGAGACAGCGTGGGCTTGTGCCCGGGGACACCCGAGCCCCGGCGCCGCTGCCCGCCCCCTTACCCTACCCCGGCCGGCACCTTGTCCAGCGGCAGCTCGATGATGCGGCCCTCGGCCGACGACCGGTAGATCGCCTCGGTCATCTCCATGTACTTCAGTCCCTCGGTGAAGTCTGGGCTGACCGGGCCACCTTCGCGGATCGCGCGGATGAAGTCCGCCTCGGCGGTCCACCGCCGCCGCTCCTCGTCCGTGATCTCGATCGAGTGCAGCTGCTCGCCCTTCCTCGCCCCGCGGATGTCGCCGACGTCGTCGGTCGCCAGGCTCACGATCAGCGTGCCGTCCGAGCCATGGATCTCGCAGCGGTTCGGCTGCGGGTGCAGCGACGTCCCGGCGATGTGCCAGCTCGAGACAGCGCCGTTCTCCATCTCGGTTGAGAACGCCAGCGAGTCGGCGATCTTCACGTCGACCAGCTCGCCGCTGTCGGGGCGGCGCCGCCGGGGTGTGTGGACCTTGGTGATCGCGGCGACGCGCCTGTGGTAGCCGAGCCATCGGTGGACCACCTCGACGTACATGCCGAGGAACAGCGTGTTGAGGCCGGAGATCTCCGAGTCCTGGCGCCAGTGCAGCGGCGCGCTTGGGTCGGTGTAGGTCGACATCAGCCCGTACACGTGGACCTCGAGCGGCCTGCCGACGTAGCCCTCCCGCAGCAGGCGCTTGACGACGTAGTCCGACGGCATGCCGTGCGGCGGCGGGCAGAGCATCGTCCGCAGGTCGGTGCGTAGCGACGCCTCGTACATCTCCCTTGCCTCGGCGTAGTTCCGCGCCATCCGCGCCTGGCAGAAGACGTGCTTGCCGGCCCGCAGCGCCGCGAGAGTCGCCTCCTTGTGGAGGATCGGCGGGGCCGCGATAAACACCGCGTCCACCTCGGGCATCTCGAGGACCTGCCGCCAATCGTCCTTGACGTGCCTGAAACCCCAGTCTTTGGCGACCTGCTCGGCGGTCTCACGCCGGCGGTTGGCGACGGCGACGAGCTCCACGCCCGGGATCTTCTTGAGTCCAGGCAGGTGGCGCTGCTTGGCGATGCCGCCCGCGCCGATGAACCCGATGCCGATGCGCTCGTTGGGCATGCGTCCTCCTCGGAGTCCCTGGCAGGGTGCGGTGTCTTCGCATTCCGGAGACACGGCGAGTCGCAATTCTAAAGTTCTGTGCGAGAATGCCGATACTTCGAAGGAAAGCCATGAGAATCGGCACCGACGGTCCGCGGTTCGTCCCGCCCGGCCCACCACCGCCGCGCCCGCCCGAGCCGATCAAGACGGCGCAGGAAGCCCGCAAGTCGTCCGGCGTCGTCGTCCGATCCGGCGCACCGTCGACCGACAGCGCAAGGGGCCAAACCCAGCCACAGGCCACGTCGATCGACGTGCGGGTCTAGCCGAGGTTTCGCCATGCCGGCTCGGCTTCTGTTCGACGTCGACACCGGCGTCGACGACGCGCTCGCCTTGCTGCTGGCGCTCGGCACGCCCGGCACGCAGGTCCTCGGCGTCGGGACCGTCGCCGGCAACGTGGAGCTGACGAAGTGCACGCACAACACGCTCCGCGTGCTCGAGCTCGCGGGACGGGCCGACGTGCCGGTCGCGGCCGGCTGCGTGCGCCCACTCGTCCAACCGCTTGCGACCGCCGCCCACGTCCACGGCGACGACGGCCTGGGCGGCGTGGCCCTGCCGCTCCCGACGGCGCAGGCGACCGGCGAGCACGCGGTGGACCAGATCGTCCGCCTCGCCCGGGCTAACGCCGGCCAGCTTACGCTGATCGCACTCGGACCGCTCACGAACGTCGCCGTCGCGCTGCAGCGCGAGCCCGACCTCCCGCGGCTCGTGAAGGAGCTGGTCCTGATGGGCGGCGCTTTCGCCCGCGCCGGGAACATGTCGGCGACCGCCGAGTTCAACGTATGGGTCGATCCCGAGGCGGCACGTTCGGTCTTCGAAGCCGGGTTCCGCACCACGATCGTGCCGCTCGACGCGACGATGCAGGCGATGCTGCTGGACGAGCACCTCGATCGGCTCGGCGGCGGCCAGGTCGCTCGCTTCGTGCGCGACGTCACGCGCGACTACATGGAGCTCTACCTCCGGCGCTACGGACGGCGGGCCGCGGCGATGCACGACCCGCTCGCGACCGCGGTCGCACTCGACCCAAGCCTCGCCGCCGACGCACCGGAGCTCCCGGTTACCGTCGAGACCCGTGGCGAGTGGACGCGCGGGATGACGGTGGCCGACCGCCGGCTTGGCGAACGGCCCGACTCGCCGCCCGGGCGAGGCCGCGTCGTGTTCCGCGCGGACGCCGATCGATTCTTCGAGGCATTCCTTGACGCCCTGCGCCGTCTGGACGGGGACGCTTAGCCGATCGGCGTCAGCAGCACTTTGCAGTCGCGCTTGGCGCGCAGCGACTCGAACTTCTCGTGCCAGCGGTCCAGCGGAGCGACGTCCGAGATGAGCGGCTGGGCCTGGACCTGGCCCTCGGCGAGCATCCGCAACGCGCGGTCCCAGGCCGGCGGGACGTGCGCGAAGGAGCCGACGTAGCGCAGCTCCTTCATCGGCACGAGGTTGGCGTCGACCTCGAACGGCCGCGCGTAGAGGCCGACCTGGACGATCGTCCCGCCGCGCCGCACCCATTCGAGACACTGGCGGAGCGACGGCGGTGCACCAGCCGCCTCGACGCAGACGTCGGGTCCGGCGCCGTCCGTGAGCTCGGCGACGAGAGCGCCCGGATCGTCGGCGCCGACGGTCGCGACGTGGCTTGCGCCGACGCGCCGGCCGACCTCGAGCCGGGATTCGTCGCCGGGCGCGCCGACCAGCACAGGACGCGCGCCGGCCGCCTTCGCAACCTGGAGGCAAAGCAAGCCGATCGGACCTGGGCCGGACACCACCACCGTGTCGCCGGGCTTGATCTGCGCCAGGTCGAGCAGCGCGTGGATGCAGCAGGCGAGCGGCTCGGCCATCGCCGCGGCGCGCAAATCTAGGCCGTCCGGGATGCGGTGCAGCCGAGACGCCGGGACCACCACGTAGCGGGCGAAGCCGCCGTCGACGTGGGTGCCGATCGAGCGGCGCTCGGGGCAGAGGTTCGGCCGCCCGGCCTGGCACTGCGGACAGCGGCCGCAGACGAAGAAGTACGTCTCAGGCACCACCCGCTCGCCGATCCGAACGTCCCGGACGCCTTCCCCGACGTGGGCGACCGTGCCAGCGACCTCGTGGCCGAGCGTCACGGGCGGGACCGCGCGGTACTCGTCGAGATAGATGTGGAGGTCGGTGCCGCAGATGCCGGCGTGCGAGACTTCGAGCACGACCTGGCCCGGGCCGGCGACCGGCTCGGGGCGGTCGAGCAGCTCGACGTTGCCGACGCCGGCGGCGGTCTTCACGACTGCCTTCACGGCCGCCAGTCTAGACCGGCTCGCCGTCTCGCGCGCGCGTCGTTCCGGGTGGAGCGAAATCTCGCCGGGACGAACAGAAGCCTCGACCGCTCCCGAATAGCACCGCCGACGGGGCGAAACCGTCGACGGTCGGGATTCCTCGCGGCTTGGCTCCTCGGAATGGCAAAGTAACGGAATGTTCTGCGCGCTCGGCCGCTTCGCCTACAGCCGCCGCAAGCTGATCGTCCTGGCGTGGCTGGTCGTCGTCGCGCTCGGGCTGCCGCTCATCCCCGGGCTCCCCCGGCTCCTCAAGCCAGGCGGCTTCTCCGACCCGACCCTCGAGGCGCAGCGCGCCGCGGACGTGATGGCCAGGGAGCTCGGCGACCGCGGCGCCAGTCTGGTGGTGGTGTTCCCAGTCGCGGGCACGCCTTTCCAGAACGCTGACGACCCGGCGTTCCTCGACGCGGCCGACGCCGCGCTCGCGCCGTTGGCGCAGCTGCCAGTCGTGGACCGGGTGATCGGGCCCAGGACGTCAGCCCGCCAGATCGCGCCCGACGAGCAGGCCGCGATCGCCGTCGTCGTGCTCAAGGGTGACGCCGACGCCGCCGTCCGCCGCGTGGCGGAGGTCGAGGCGGCGTTAGCGCCCGGCCCACTGCACCCGATCGTCACGGGCGGGCCCGTCGCCTACGCGGACATCGTCCGCGTCAGCGAGCAGGATCTCCGCCGCGCCGAGCTGATCTCGATCCCACTGGCGCTGGTCGCCCTGGTCGTGGTGTTCGGATCGATCGTCGCGGCGAGCATGCCGGTCGTGGTCGGCGGGCTCTCGGTGCTCGTCGCGCTGGCGCTCCTGTCGCTCGTGGCGCGCACGACCGATCTTTCGGTCTTCGTGCTGAACCTCGCCTCGATGCTCGGCCTCGGTCTCGGCACGGACTACTCACTGTTCATCACGAGCCGCTTCCGCGAGGAGCTGCGCGCGAGCGGGGACGTCGCGACGGCTGTCGAGCGTGCGGTCGCGCACGCCGGCCGAGCAGTGTTCTTCTCGGGGCTGACGGTCTTCGTCGGCCTCTCGGGCCTGGTGACGTTCAACTTCATGATGCTCCGCTCGCTCGGCCTGGGAGGTGCGATCGTCGTCGCGCTCGGCGTGCTCGCCGCCTTGACGCTGCTGCCGGCGCTGCTCGCGATCGTCGGCCACCGGATCGACGCGCTCGCCTTGCTGCGCTGGAGCGAGGCGCAGGCGCCGCTCTGGACGCGCCTCGCCGCGGCGGTGATGTCGCGGCCCTGGCGGGTGCTCGTGCCGGTCCTCGTCCTGCTTCTCGCGATGGGCACGCCGTTCCTGGGCGCGCGCTTCTCGCTGCCCGACGTCGCCGTGCTGCCGGAGTCGGTCGAGTCGCGCGTCGGCTACGACCTCATCCAGCGGCACTGGGGACAGGGCGAGACCGGGCCGATCACCCTGGTGCTCCAAGCGCCGTCGGGCTCGATCCTGTCGCCCGAGCGGGTTGCCGCGTTGTACGACCTGTCCCGCTACGTCGCCCAGGACCCCGAGGTGGCGCGCGTGGAGAGCATCGTCGACGTCGACCCGCGGATAACGAAGGGGCAGTACGAGCTCCTTTACGCGCACGGGCGCGCCGGCCTCGACGCGTACACGCGCGCGAGCCTCGGCGCGGCGAGCGGCGAGCACGTCACCTCGATGACCGTCGTGCCGAAATGCTCGTCGACCGCCGACGAGTGTGTCGATCTGGTCCACCGGCTGCGCGCGCTGAAGCCCGGCGCCGACCTGACCATGCTCGTCGGTGGAGCGCCGCCGGCGATCGCCGACATCGTGGACCGTCTCTACGGCTTCTTCCCGTACGCGGCCGGACTGGTCGTCCTCACGACCTACGTGATCCTCTTCACCCTCTTCCGTTCAGTGCTGCTGCCGCTGAAGGCGATCCTGATGAATGGACTGTCGCTGGTCGCCTCGTACGGTGCGCTGGTGGTCGTGTTCCAGGAGGGCTACGGGGCGCGGCTGCTCGGGTTCCGTCCGCTCGGCTACGTCGAGGCGACGCTGCCGATCATCATGTTCTGCCTGCTCTTCGGCCTGAGCATGGACTACGAAGTGTTCCTGCTCACCCGTGTCAAAGAGGCGTGGGACGCCGGGGCCAGCAACGCCGAGTCGGTCGCCCGAGGGCTCACCACCTCCGGCCGCGTGATTACGAACGCGGCGCTGATCGTCGTGCTCGTGTCGCTCTCGTTCGTCTCGGCCGACGTGATCCTTGTTAAGGCGGTCGGGCTCGGAACCGCGCTCGCGGTGCTGCTCGACGCGACCGTCGTCCGCGCGCTGCTCGTACCGGCGACCATGCGGCTGCTTGGGGACCTGAACTGGTGGGCGCCGCGATTCTTTCGCCGCTCGCGGCCGCGCACCGCCTACGCTGGATGAGACGCTTCCTCGCCGCCGCGCTCGCGCTGTCCCTGTTGGCCTGCTCGGGCGCATCAAGCTACCCACCGCGCTCCACGCCGGTCCCGCCGGCACAGGTGACGGCGACCCCCACGCCCCGGCCGGTCGCGTTCCCGCGCGACGACGCCCCTCACGACGCGTTGACCGAGTGGTGGTACTACACGGGCCACCTCCAGACGCAGGCCGGGGGCCGCTACGGCTTCGAGCTCGTCTTCTTCCAGTCGGTGCGCGGTACGGGACCGGTCGGGTACGCCGCCCACTATGCGATCACCGACGTGCCGCGCGGCCGCTTCGCGTTCGACCAGCGGACCAGCCTCGGCTCGCAGATCGGATCGACCGACGGCTTCGACCTGCACGTCGCCGAGTGGACTATGCGCGGGTCGAACGGCCATGACGCGGTCGCCGCTTCGATGAATGGCTACGCCATCGACTTGAAGCTCGACTCGGAGAAGCCGCCGGCGCTCCACGACAGGATCGGGCTCATCTCCTTCGGCCCTGCCGGCGACTCGTATTACTACTCGCGGACGCGTCTGGACGCGAGCGGCACGTTGACGGTCGACGGCAAGGCGATCCCGGTGACCGGCATCGCCTGGTTCGACCACCAGTGGGGTAACTTCTTCTCGGCCGGCGGCGGGTGGGACTGGTTCGCCGTCCAGATGGACGACCGGACAGAGCTGACCGGGTCGGTCGTACGCGACGACGGTGGCAAGCCCGTCCTGGTCTACGGTACCTACGTGGACGCCAGCGGGCGCACGACGCACCTCGGCCCGGAGGAGTTCGCGGAGGAGCCGTTGGGCAGCTGGACCAGCCCGCACACGGGCGCGACCTACCCGTCTGGCTGGCGGCTGCGTGTCCCAGCGCCCGAGCTCGACCTCGAGCTGCGGCCGGTCCTGAGCGACCAGGAGCTCGACACGCGCCCGACCACTGGGGTTGCCTACTGGGAAGGAGCGGTCGACGTGGTCGGCACCGCGCGCGGCCGGCCGCTCCATGGCCAGGGTTACGTCGAGCTGACCGGGTACGCCGCCGGCGCGCGGTAGACTGTCGTGTAGCTCAACGAAACGGGGGCTTCAGCGTGGCCGAGCGCATGTCGAAGATGGAGCGCGTCCGCGCCGCGGTCGCCGGCCAGCCGGTCGACCGGGTGCCGTTCTGTTTCTGGCACCACTTCAAGCCTCGCGCCAACCCCTTCGCGATGGCGCGCTACACGCTCGAGTTTTTCGGCGGTTTCGACCTCGACATCTTCAAGATCATGCCCGACATCACCTACCCTTGGCCCGACAACTCGATCCATCGGGCTGAGGACTGGTACCTTCTGCCGAAGACGGACCCGTTCGACGGCAACTTCGGGCGTCAGCTGCAGACGATCGGCCTGCTGCGCGAGGAGCTCGGCGGCGACGCGCCGATCCTGATTACCGTGTTCTCGCCGTACACCTACGCCGCGAAGTTCGCGGGCCGCGACAGCATCAAGCGGCACATCGCCGAGAACCCGGTCGAGCTGCACGCCGCGCTCGGCATCATCGCCCGCAACCTGGCGCTGTTCTGCGAAGCGTGTGTCGAGGCGGGCGCCGACGGGGTCTTCCTGGCCGTCCAGGGCGCGGGGGACAACCAGCTGAGCGCCGCCGAGTACGGCGAGTTCGCACGGCCGTACGAGCTCGAGGTGCTACGTGCCAGCCTCGGCGGGTGGCTGACGACGCTGCACGTCCACGCCAGCTCCGGCCTGAACATCGACCCGTTCCTCGCGTACGGCGCGCCCGTGCTGAGCTGGAGCGACCGACTCACCGGCGTCTCCATCGCCGAGGTGCGCCGGAAGGCGCCCGACCTGTGCCTGATGGCCGGGATCAGCGAGCGCGGCCCGATCGTCGAGGGCGGCGCCGAGCAGATGCTCGAGGAGATGCGCGACGCGCTGAAACAGGCCGACGGCGGCCGGCGCTTCATCCTCGCCAACGGCTGCTCGGTTCCCGACGACATCTCGGAAGCGAACCTGCGCGCCGCGCGGGCCCAGGTCGACAAGCTCCCGGCCCCGCCGGCCTGAGCCCATGCGCCCCCGCCGTTACATCGCCCCCCAGAGCAGGGGGAGCACCGCGACGCCGAGGCGGTACCGCGGCGGGTCCTCGGCGGTGGAACGTGGCGCCGCTCGACTCGCGCCCAGTGGAGCGGAACGCCCGCGCGGCCAGGTGAACGCGCGCGCCGGACCTAGAATCCCGCCGTGGCGGGTCGGACCGAACGCTCGATTGCCGAGCTGCGCGCCGAGGCCGACGGCGTGGCGACCGGCGATCTGCCCATCGGCGAGTTCGTGGCCGACCTCGACTGGGCGCTGCCCACCATCGGACGGCGCGGTGGCGCCTACGCGCCGCAGGCGGTTGCGATGATCGCCGACGCACTCGACGACGCGGCCTTCCGCGGTATGGATGGCCCTGCCGCGCGAGCACTCGCCGAGGCTGCGGCGGTCGCCGCCGAGCACGGCGACGACTCGGCCGCCATCCAGCGCGTCCACCACCTGCTCGCCGACGCCGGTCTCGCACGCGGCGCGCCTCCTGCTCCCATGCCCCGCGGGATGCCCGGCAGCAAGGAAGGCAAGAAGCAGATGGCAGCGAATACTCCGCCGGATGAGCCGGTCGACCCTGCGCTCGACCCGGAGATCGCGCGCCTGGCCAGGCGGATGAGCCCGAGCCGGAGCGCGCTCGCGCCGCTGCGGGTGCTCGGGCTCGGCTGGGCGGTCGTGTTGACGCTGGTGATCGGCGTGCTGGGCGGCCGCTGGCTCGACACGGTGTTCGCCACGGCGCCGCTGCTCACGATCGTCGGCACGCTGCTCGGCCTGCTCGGCGCCTACGCCACCGCCCGTGCGCTGGTGCGGCAAAGCCGGGAGCTCTGAGCCGTACTGGCACGTCTCCTGCGGATCCGGTCCCGTCGAGCTACCGGCTCGTGAGGAGGCGCGGATGATCGAACAGAGGAACCAACAGGCCACCCAGTCTGAGCAAATGGGCGCGCAGCTCAACGCCCAGAACGGCTTCCCGGTCGACAACTTCACGTACAACCTGATGGCCGCGTTCGTTTCGAAGTGCGAGGCGATCGAGGCGTACCGGAAGTACGCGAAGGATAACAACGGCCAGTTCTTCCAGAACCAGATCAAGCACGAGTGGGAGGAAGCCCACCAGCTCTTCCAGCAGCTCAAGCAGCACATCTGCCGCTAGAGAGCAAAGGGGAGAGCGCTGGCACGCTCCCCCGCGCTCTTCCTACGAAGCGGCCTGCCCGTTCGACTTGAGCACCGTGATCAGGTGGGAGGCCTGCTTCTTGGTCAGCTCAGCCGGCGGCTTCTGGTAGAGGCCGACCGCGCGCTGCTCGATGTCCTCGTCGGACAGCCCGTGCTGGTCACGGCCGATCAGGTAGATCGCCCGCACCTGCGCGGGGGTGGCAAGGTCGTCCCGACCGTCCGGAACACGGCTCGGATGGCGCGACGCGAGCGGCGTCGGGGCGCCGTTCTGCGCGCGGGCCACGGTTGGCCGCTCGCCGCTCAGCGACAACAATCCACGCTGCATTCCCACGGCTGGCTCGGAATCCCGGTCGTCGTCGAGGTCGCCCAGCTCCTCGAAGGCGGCCGCGCCGACGTTGATGGCGTCGCGCAGGGCACGGGCCTTGGCACGCGTCTCCGCCATGCGGATGAAGTGCGGCACGATGTTGCGCCCGACGCTCTCGGGGCTCGCGTCGCCGATGCCGCAGAACACGCCCTTGTCGGTCTCCACCTCGGCCAGGCAGATGCAGACGTTGCCGTTCTCGGGCGCCGGGCTCTGCACCAGCTTCGTCCGAATCGCTTTGAGGCCGTTGCGGTGCGCCTCGTCGAGCAAGCCCGCGTACAAAACGAACTGCTTGCCCTGGCGCTCGATCATGAATTCCCGCTTCACACTACAGCTCCTCTTCCGGCGCGTACTCTAAATAGAACGTACGTTCTATTCCGACTGTAGCTGGGCGGGCGAAAAAGGTCAAGCTAAAGGGCCCAGCCAATCTGGCTGGGCCCTCGGCGAAACCCAACCTACGGTTTCGTCGTCGGCGCGCTGGACGTGCTCCCCGTCGAGCTGCTCGAGCCGCCACTGGTCGTGCCACTCGAGTAGCTGTTGCTGGAGGTCGAGCCGGAAGGCGACGCGGCCGACGAGCTGGTCGTGCCGCTCGTGGCCCCACCCGTCGTCGCGGTCGACGAATAGCTGGGGAGGGAGCCCCCGGTCGTGCCCGTCAGCGAGTTGAACCCGCCGAAGGCCAGTGCCCAGATCAAGAACGCCACGAGCGCCAGGACCAGCAGGACGGCCAGGACCGTTCCCATCCCCGTGTCGCGACGGACGTCGTCGGGCGGGTTGACGTTGTACTGTGCCACGCCTGTTACCTCCTCTTCGGGGTGTCGGGAGGCGGCACGCATTCGTCGTGCCAGCCAGTCCGAACAGGCGACTCCTCGGACGAGACACCTGGGCTCGGCCGACAGACCGGTGCGCAGCCCGCCGCGGCAACGGCAGGTGGTGGCCGCGGCACCAGTCAGGGACGTGCTCGACCGCCGTGCCGATGTCGACCCGGTGCCGGATCGAGTCGAACGTCGAGTGCTCATCGTCCCGCCAGAGCTGCTGGAGACGTTCGCACGCGCGGAAGCGGCGGAACTGCGACCCCGCGAGGGCTGTTGGGGAGAACGCGAGCTCCACGAGCTTGGTGGTGAGGAACCCGTGGATGGGCACCACCGTCAGGATGCCTATGTCCTGGTCGGCGAGGACGATTTAAAGCATGATCGTACTGAGGTGGGCTATGCCGACCAGTCAGCGCGTGACCGTGACCTTGCCCGCTGACCTGGTCCGGGAGATCGACCGACTCGAGAAGAACCGGAGCAAGTTCCGCCAGGAGGCTGCGCGGTGCGAGCTCGAGCGGCGTCGGCGTGCCCTGCTCGAGCGCTCCCTCCGCAGCCCACACCCCGAAACCGCCGACCTGGCCGAGGCCGGGTTCCAGGACTGGGCCTCCTCCCTGCCTGAGGAGGATGCCGCCGGACTGGTCGACCTCCAGGCGGGCAAGGAAGTCCGCTGGGCGCCCGGCGACGGGTGGACCGAGGTTGGGCAGTGAGGATCGAGCGCGGTACAGTCGTGCTTCTGGAGCTCGCCCCCACTGTCGGCCCCGAGCAGCGGGGCGTCCGTCCGTGCATTGTCCTCAGCGATCCGGCGGTGATCGCCGACCAGCGCTTCCAGCTGGTCGCCATCGTGCCCGTGACTGGGACGCCTGGCGAAGGGGCGCTCTATCCGATGCTCCAGCCAGGGCGCAGTGGACTGACCAAGACATCCTACGCACTCATCGATCATCTGCGCTCCGCGGACAAGCGACGCATCCGCCGCCTCTTCGGCGTGGTGTCCACGAGCGAGCTCGACGCCCTGGACGAGGGCCTCGTGCTCTTCCTCGGCCTCGGGGCGAAGCTCACGTCGCCCGAAGCTGAGTGAAGCAAGGCAGTGAGCCGGACCAGGATACAAGGGCGGGCACCGGGTGCCCTGCGGGGCTTTCTGGCGGACGCGCAGCGCGATGACGGAGCCCGTCGATCGGCGCGAGGCGCCCCCGTACCGCTGACCGGCGCGGGCCTGGCCGAGGTCGTGGTGCGGCACCGGCCGTCGGGTGCCGCGTGCGTGCGGGGGCGGGGTCTTGTGTACCTCAGCCGGGCGGGGTCAGCGCGCGAACGACGCTTCGGGCCGGAGCGCAGCCATGTCCAACGCCGGGGTGCCGGCTTGGCCGGCGACCGACCCGACGAAGACCGCGTCGCCGAAGGCGAAGACGCCCCCGTCGCCCGTCAGCACCCGGTAGCCTTTGCCGGTCGGCGTGACGGTGATCGCCATTGCCCCGCCGTGGGCCGCATTGAACGGCGGCGGCAGCCCCGGGATCGACCCGCGGAACACGGCGTCGCCGAAAGCGAAAATCCCGCCGTCCTCGCCCAGGATGTAGTAGCCCCGGCCGGTCGGCGTCAGCGCGATCCGTGTTACGGGCGTCCGGTTGAACGGCGGCGGGAGGCCGGGCATCGACCCGTAGAACTGGACCTCGCCGAAGGAGAAGACGCCCCCGTCCCGCGCCAGGACGTAGTAGCCCTTGCCGGTGGGCGTCACCGCCAGGTCGATGCCCTCGGCCACGTTGTAAGGCGGCGGCAGCCCGGGGATGGACCCGTAGAAGTGGGCATCGCCGAACGTGAACACGCCGCCGTCGCCGGTGAGGATGTAGTAGCCCTTGCCCGTGGGGGTGACCGCCATCGCGATGGCGCCCCCGTGCGCCACGTTGTAGGGCGGCGGCAGGCCCGGGATCGAGTCGAGGAAGGGGGCGTTCCCGAACGCGAACACCCCACCGTCGCGGCCCAGCACGTAGTACCCGTCCCCGTTCGGCGTCGCGGCGATGCGCACCGGGTGCATCCATGCGGAGGCTGGGCCGTAGTCCGGTGCGAGCCCCAAGCGGTAGATCCGGTCGCTGACCAGCACGTCGTAGCCCTCGCAAGCGTAAGGCTTCGCCCCGGTGCACACCCCCCAGAACGGGCCCACCGGGTCGTGCTCCGACCGCGCCTTCCAGGCCCCCTCGCGGAACGCCTCGAAGAGCACGCCGGAGAGGCCTTGCTGGTCGAGCTTCGCCAGCGTCTCGCGGACCACCCGCCGTTGGTTCGCCTCGCCCGCCACCCCGCAGTGCTCGCCCGTGAACTGGTTGACCTCCGTGGCGCCGTCCGGCCCTGCCGGCCAGCCGAACTCGGTCAGGACCACCTCCTTGGGCTTGTATACGGCCGCCACGTCCTGGACCCGGGCCACGTTGAAGTCCGCCGCCTTCTCCGCCGGCGTGCAGGTGAAGCCGGGGAGGCCCGAGAACTCATTCTCCCACCACGGGAAGACGTTGACGCCGATCCAGTCCACGCTGCCCGCGAGGGACGAGGGCCGGCACGGCCACGACCTATTGCACCACACCCACCACGTGTCGATGGCCGTGATCGGTTGCGTGACCCCGCCCTGGCGGAGTTGGGTGACGCAAGCCCGCAGCACGGAGTCGCCGAGGGCCTGGTTCCGGGTGAGGTACTCCGAGCCGCAGCTCAGCCGGACGATCGTGTCCGGGTACGCTTTGGCCAACTGGATCCCCCTTTGGACGGACTGGTTGTTGACCGTCGGGTCCGTGTCGAGCCAGAGGATCGCGATGACCTTGAGGCTCCGGCGGTTGGCGGACTCGATCGTGTAGTCCAGCCCGTTGAGCACGCCGTAGGTCTGGATGCACTGGGCGCCTGTCTGCGCGACCAGGGCGTCCAGCAGCGCGTCGATCGTCTGCGGCGACGGGTGCCGCCCGACGTCGGGGTCCAGGTCACCGACGTACGGCCCGAACGCCACGCAGCGCAGCGGCGCGCCCGCCGACGCCGGCCGCGCCGGTGCGAGCAACACGGCCATCGCCACCAGCAGACCGGCCAGCCACCGTCCCCCGACACGCCACCACCTGGTGGCCCTCCGGGACTCCCCATGCATCCTGCACCTCGCATGGCACGGAACGTGGCGCCGCGCTCCACCCTCCGACGATGGCGGCGCACCCGCGGCATGGGCGCGCGGGGCCAGTGTCCCACCCGACAAACCGGCCGGCAAGCGCTTGGATGAAGGTGGACCGTTCCTCCATGCAACCACCACCAAACCGCCACGCGGACCCGACGCGGACCGACAGTGGGGCCGGAGGCGACGTCCGACCGGGGTCGCGCCTGCCCGCCGGGGGTGTCCGGGGGCCACCTGCCGCCTCGTCGGCGGTCCCGAGGCGAACTCGCTGAACGAGCCGTGGGGCGATCTTGAACAGGCGATTCCGGTAAACTGGTCCGGGCTACCGGGGTCCGACCGGAGGGAGGTACTCCTGTGCGGGAGCGACTGCGCCGAGCCGTGGCCAGGCGCCTCGGCCTCCTCGCATCCCCCATGCCCCGGGCCACCGACGGGATCACGGCGGCCCACGTCGAGTGGGGGTACCGGCTGTTCCTGGACCGCGAGCCCGAGAACGAGGAGGTCGTCCGCGGGAAGGTCGCGACCAACCGCTCGACGCGTAGCCTGCGGTTGGAGTTCCTGGGCTCCCACGAGTTCCTCACGAAGAACCCCGAGTTCGGGCGCGTCCCGGAGGGGCACGTCGTCATCGCCGAGCTCCCGGAGGGGCTGCGGCTCTTCGTCGACGTGGCCGACGTCGTGGTCGGCATGGGCATCGTCCGCGGTGCGTACGAAGGCGAGGAGCTGGCCTACATGCGCCGCGTCGTGGGCCCCGGGGACGTGGTCGTGGACGCGGGGGCGAACGTCGGCCTGTTCACCGTCACCGCGGCCGCGGCGGTGGGGCCCACGGGTCACGTCCACGCGTTCGAGCCCCAGGACGACGCCGCCGCCTTGCTCGAACGGTCCGTGGCCGAGAACCGCTTCGGCGACCGGGTGACCGTGCACCGGGCGGCCCTCGGCGATGCACCCGGCCGGGTGAGCCTGGTGGTCCAGCCCGCCGGCCTGTCGCGCGGCGGCGCGCACATCACCCCTGCGGGCGGCGTCCCCGACGGGTGGACCGCGCGGCCCGTGGACGTCATCCGGCTCGACGACGCGGGCGTCCGCCGCCCCGTCAAGTTCGTCAAGCTCGACGTCGAGGGCGCTGAGCTCCTGGTGGCGCGGGGCGCGCAGGACCTACTCCGCGCCGACCGGCCGGTCGTGATGGCCGAGATCAACCCGCGCCAGCTCGGCCTCGTCTCCGGGTGCTCCGCGGAGCAGTTGGTCGCCGAGTTCGCGGACCTGGGCTACCGGGCCACCGACCTCGGCGGCGACCCCGCAGGCGCGGGCGACCAGGAGGGTAGGTTTCTCAGGACGGTGGTTTTCTCACCGGTCGACTGAGCGGAGGGGCCTCCGCCGGCGATGGGCCGGAGGCCGGGGAGTTCGACCGGGTGGCCGGGTGGTACCTCCATCGTCTTGCTGTTCCACGGCAGCGGCTGCCGGTCGCCCTCCACCGCCGCGACCGGGCGGCGCGCCGGCTCATCGAGGCAGCACACTGCACGCTGTTGGACGACCAGGCCGCGGTACCGGTTCAGCGCGGTCGCGGGTGACGACGGCCCGACCCTGGTCGCCGACGGACGCCTCGGCGCGCGTCGCACGCCGGCCGTCGGCCGCGAGGAGGGCGCCGGCAGCGGTAGAATGGCCACAGGCGGTCCCCGTGGAGGGCGCGATCGGACGAGGCCCATGCTCGGGCGCGTAGCCCGCCTCCTCGGGCGCCGGTCCGGAGCAGGCGCGCACCCGGCGGGCCCGCTCACGCCCGACCACGTCGTCTGGGCCTACCGCCTGTTCCTGGACCGCGAGCCGGAGAACCGCGACGTCGTCCTCGAGAAGCTGGCGTCGAACCCGAACACCGCTGTCCTCCGCGGCGGGTTCATGGGCTCCCCGGAATTCCAGCGCACGAACCCCGCCCTCGCGTACTTCTCCGAGAGCACCGTCGTGATCAAGGAGGTCGGCGACGGCCTGCGGCTGTTCGTCGACCTCCAGGACTACCTGGTCGCGCACCCGGTCGTCCGGGGCGTCTACGAGCCGGTGGAGACGGCGTTCGTCCGGTCGCGGGTTGCGCCCGGCCAGACGGTCGTCGACGTCGGAGCCAACGTCGGGTACTTCTCGGTCCTCCTGGCGCACCTCGTCGGACCAGCCGGTCGCGTGCACGCGTTCGAGCCGCTGGAGGGCAACGTCCGTCTGCTGACCGCCTCGCTGCGCGAGAACGGGTTCGCCGGCCGCGTCGTGGTGCACCGCGCGGCGGTCGGGGCCGCGCCGGGCTGGGGAGACGTCGTCGTCGCGTTGTCGCACACCTCGGCCGGTACCTACCTGGATGCCGGCCGGGGCGGGCCCCCCGCGGGGCACGCGGTCCAACGGGTGCCCGTGGTGAGCCTCGACGGCGCGGACTTGCCCCCGCCGGTCCGGTTCGTGAAGGTCGACGCGGAGGGGGCCGAGCTACTGGTGCTGCACGGCGCCCGCGGGTTGCTGCGCCGCGACCGGCCGACGCTCCTCTGCGAGATCAACCCGCCCCAGCTCGCGCTGGTGTCCGGCTGCCGCCCGGCCGCCTTCGTCGCGGAGGTCGAGTCCTACGGCTACCGGTGCATGGCGCTGGGCGACGGCGCGCCGCACCCGGACGACGGCGCCCCCGACCGCCCCGACACCCGATCGGTCGTCTTCGAGCCACGGCCGTGAGCGCTTAGAACGCCGAACAGAACTGCGTCTCGACGACGTTTCAGCAGACGAGGGCGCAGCCGAGCATGCGGAACGCCTCATGGATGACGGCCCGCCGCTCGTAGCGGACTGTCGACCGGCGGAGGCGGCCGAGCCGAGTGAAGGTGCGCTCGATGGTCTGATCGTGTTGACCCGCTGCAGCGTCCCCACCCCGACGGGGCCGCGCCTGTGGTCGCCCGCCACGCTGCACGGCATCCTGACCAACCCGGCCTGCGTCGGCCAGGCGGTGGCGCAGCGGTACCGGACGCGCACCCCGTCGCAGCCCCACTCGCCCCTGCGGCCGATCGGCCGGACGCGCGAACGCCACTCGTCCCCGAGCCGACCGCGCGAGGAGTGGATCATCGTGCCGGTCCCGGCGGTGGTGCCGGAGGCCCAGTTCGCCGCCGCCCAGCGGCGCCTGGTCCGCAACCGGGCCGGCCGGGTTCCAGGACTGGGCCTCCTCCCTGCCTGAGGAGGATGCCGCCGGACTGGTCGACCTCCAGGCGGGCAAGGAAGTCCGCTGGGCGCCCGGTGCCCGGACTCTTCGGGCACGAAGTCGTGCCGTTCCTCGAAGGCGAAGCGGGACGAACCAGCCGGAAAGCAAGCTGATGCCCACTCTTCCAGCAAGCAGACGAAGGACGGCACGCCGTACCTCTACTACGCCTGCGTCGACTACACAAAGGACGGCAGCCAGACCGCCTGCCCGGTCAAGATGCTGCCGGCGCGCGAGCTCGAGGCCTCCAGGCGCGGTGCCAAAAGCTGGAGTTCGACCTGGAGCGCCGTCGCGAACGGATCCTGGACGCCGGCCTCATCCGCCGCGCCCTGCAGGACTTCGAGCGCCTGGTCAGGCTGCTCACGCTGGAGGACCAGAAGGAGCTCTTCCAGCTGCTGCTGCACGAGGTGGACGTGGCGCCCTTCGAGCACGAGCGCGAGACGTCGGCGGCGCCGCCGACCGTGTCGCACAACGGCCGCGCCGGCGCGGCGGCGGAGACGGTCGCGGGACGGGCCTTCACAACAAGAGTCCGCACCCGGTGGTACCGCGTGCGGATTGCGCTCTACCAGCTCACCAACCTGCCGGACCCCGCGAGTGTTAACCAGTCCGGGAACAGTTCGGGATTTGGGGGAATTGGCTCCCCGACGAGGATTCGAACCTCGAACCTACCGGTTAACAGCCGGCCGCTCTACCGTTGAGCTATCGGGGAATGGGCACCCGAGTCTATCAAATCAGCCCAGGAGGCGGCGAGCCTTCTCCACCGCCGCGAACAGCGCCAATCCGGTCACGACGACGATCGATCCCTCGGTCCCGTAGTGGAGCCACGTGTCGGGGCCCGTGTACCTGGTGTGGTAAAGCAGCGCGACGAGCGTGCCTACCCAGAGGCAGAAAAGGAGGCGAGCCAGCTTGTTCGGGTCGACCCTCGCCACGGCCCTAGGCTATACTCAGGCACGTCCGGGGTGTAGCGCAGCCTGGTAGCGCACCTGTATGGGGTGCAGGTGGTCGTGCGTTCGAATCGCACCACCCCGACCATTCGTCTCGTGTGACGCGCGAGCGCTGAGGGGGTGTTTGCTGTGGCAAACACCCCCGGCCCCGGCGTCGCGGTCGTCGGCTCCATCAACACCGACCTCGTCGTCTTCGTGCCACGCCTCCCAACGCCGGGCGAAACGGTCTCCGGCCGCGACCTCCTGACCGGTGGCGGCGGCAAGGGCGCCAACCAGGCCGTCGCCGCGGCGCGCCTCGGCGCGCACGTGCGCCTGCTCGGACGGGTCGGCGACGACGACTTCGGCCGCGCCGCGATCTCGAACCTGGTCGCGGCGGGCATCGCCGCCGACGCACTCCTCACCACCCCTGGCGTGCCGTCTGGCGTGGCGCTCATCTTCGTCGCGCAAGGCGGCCAGAACCTGATCGCGTTGTCGCCGGGCGCCAACGCGCGGCTCAGCGCCGCGGACGTCGACGGTGCCTGGTCGCGCCTGCGGACGGCGGGCGTCCTCCTGCTCCAGCTCGAGGTGCCGATCGAGGCGAACCTGCGAGCGGTGGAGCTGGCGAAGCGGGACGGCGTGCGCGTGGTGCTGAACCCCGCGCCTGCCCCGGGTGAGCCGCTCCCAACCGCACTTCTCGAAGGCGCCGACGTGGTCGTGCCGAACGAGGCGGAGGCGCGCTCGTTGACCGGCGTGGACGTCTCGGACCTGGACGGCGCGGAGCGCGCGGCGCGCCGGCTGCGCGAGATGGGGCCCCGAGCGGCGATCGTGACGCTCGGCGAGCGCGGCGCGCTCGTCCACGACGGCGAGCTCGCGACGCACGTCCCAGCGCTCGACGTCGAGGCGGTCGACGCGACCGCGGCGGGCGACGCGTTTTGCGGCGCGCTTGGCGTCGCCCTGGCGCGCGGCGACAGCTTGCTCGAAGCCGCGCGGTTCGCCACCACAGCCGCGGCGTTCGCGGTGACCCTACCAGGCGCACAGGCGAGCATGCCGACGCTTGCCGACGTCGAGCGGCTGCGGGAGCGGCAGGGTCTCACGTGAGCGGGCAGGCGATCTACCGCCGCTGGCGCCCCCAGGCGTTCGCCGAGGTCGTGGGCCAGGAGCACGTCACGCGCACACTCCGCAACGCGGTCAAGGTCGGTCGGGTCGGCCACGGCTACCTCTTCACCGGACCACGCGGCGTCGCCAAGACCTCGACCGCCCGCATCCTCGCGAAGGCGATCAACTGCCTCGACCCACGGGACGGCGAGCCATGCAACGCGTGCGCGATGTGCCGCTCCATCGCCGAGGGGACGTCGTACGACGTCATCGAGATGGACGCGGCGTCCAACGGGCTGGTCGACAACGTCCGGGACCTGCGGCAGCACGTCATGACGCACCCCGACCAGGCGCGGCGCAAGGTGTACATCCTCGACGAGGCGCACCGGATGAGCGCGCCGGCGTTCGACGCGCTGCTGAAGACTCTCGAGGAGCCACCGGAGCACGTCGTCTTCATCCTGGTCACCAGCGAGCCGGACCGCATCCCCGCGACGATCGTCTCGCGCTGCCAGCGCTTCGACTTCCGCCGGCTGCCGCAGCGGGGGATCGTCGGCCGGCTGCTCGAAATCTGCCAGGCCGAGGGTGTTGCCATCGACCCAGCCGCCTGCGACCTGATCGCGCGCGCCGCGACTGGCTCGATGCGCGACGCGCAGAGCGTGCTGGATCAGCTCTTCGCGCTCGGCGGTGACCGCATCACCCTCGCGGACGTCGAGGCGGTGCTGGGGACGGCCGGCACGGGCGCGGCCGCGCAGCTCGCCGAGCACGTCGTCCGCCGCGACCACGCGGCTGGCCTGCGGCTGATCGGCAAGGCCATCGCCGACGGCGCCGACCCACGCCAGTTCTGCCGCGACGTGACTGACTACCTGCGCGGGCTGCTGCTCCTGAAGCTCGGCGGGGCGGATGACCAGCTCGACGTCTCCGCCGAGACGCTCGCGGCGATGAACGCGCTCGCGAAGGAGGCGGACACCGGGCAGCTCCTGCGCGCTGTGAAGCTGTTTGGCCAGGCCGACGTC
>DASRFH010000056.1:0-4654 GCA_035651675.1 Chloroflexota bacterium
TTGCCCTTAGCCCTCTCCCAGATGGAGAGGGCAGGGCCGGGCCGCTAGCCCTTCACGGAGCCGGCGGTCAGGCCCTCGACCATCACGCGCTGCGCGAACGTGTACAGGATCACGACCGGCGTGGCCATCATGATCGCGCCGGCCGACATCTGCGCGAACGGGAAGATGTCGCCGATGACCATCTTGGCCATGCCTACGCCGACGGTCATGTACTGCTCGCTCGTGATGAAGATGAACGCCATCAGGAACTCGTTGAACGCCCCGGTCACGGCGAAGAGGGCGACCGCGAGCAGCGCTGGCCGGATCAGCGGCAGGATGATCCGGAAAAACGCCTGCAGCTTGTTGCAACCGTCGATCAGCGCCGCCTCCTCGAGCTCGTCGGGGATGGCCCGGTAGTAGCCCATCAGCAGCCAGGTCGCGAACGGCAGCGTGAACGTCGGGTAGGCCACCATCAGGCTGCCAAGCGAGTTCACGAGGTGCAGCCAGACCAGGATCTGGTAGATCGGGACGACCAGCAGAACCCCCGGCACGAGGTACGTGATCAAGATCAGCGTCGACAGCGCGCCCTGGCCCCGCCACTTCATCCGCGCCAACGCGTAGGCGCCCAGCGACGACGCCAGGATGGCGATCGCCGAGGCGACGACGGCCACCTCGAACGTGTTGAGCATCCAGAGCGCGAACGGCCGCTCGTTGAGCATGTAGTCGAAGTTCTGCAAGGTGAACGGGTCGGGCCAGAAGATCGAGCGGAAGCTCCTGACCTGCTCCGGCTGCTTGAACGCGGTGATGATCACCCAGTAGAAGGGGAAGAGCTCGAACAGCAGCAGCGCGCCGAGGCACACGTACAGGACGCCGCGCGAGATCCGCCGGCTCGTCCGGTAGCCGATGCGCGCCTCCGTGCGCGAGCCGCGGATCGCCCGACCGATCGCGAAGATGGCCCCTTCGACCGCGTCGTTGAGGCGGAAGAACAGCCAGACGATCGCGGCGAGCACCATCCGGAACGGCCACGTGATCACCGAGGCGACCCTGGCAGCCGGACCGTTGGTGTCCTCGACGCGCTGGTTGCTGTTCATCATGTAGCGGCCGAGGACGAAGATGATGACGCCGAGCACGGGCGCCATCGCCAGCGCGATCGAGGTGGCCCGGCTGTAGCGCAGCCCGGCGATCGCCTCGTACGCCAGGATCGTGAAGACGCGCGTCGCGCCGCCGGGGCCGCCGCCGGTCAGCAAGTAGATGATCGTGAAGTTGTTGAACGTCCAGATCGTCGACAGGAGCGTGCAGACGATGATGACGTAGCGGAGCCCGGGCAGCGTGATGTGGAGGAACCGGCGCCACGCGTTCGCGCCGTCGACCGCCGCCGCGTCGTAGAGCTCGGCGTCGATCGCCTTCATGCCGGCCAGCAGCGTGATCGTGAAGAAGGGGATGCCCTTCCAGATGTTCACGGCCGTCACGGCCGGCAGCGCCAGCTCCGGCGTCCCGAGCCACGGGATGCCCTTGTCGACGACGCCCATCGCCAGCAGCAGCCCGTTCAGCCCGCCGAACACCGGGTCGAAGATCCCGCGCCAGGCGAGCGCCGTGACGACCTCGGGCACGATCCACGGAAGTAGCACCAGCGCCGTCAGCAGGTTCCGGAACTTGATCTTCTGGTGCAGCATCGTGGCCGCGGCCAGGCCCAGCCAGAACTTGAAGAAGATCGAGAAGAAGGTGAAGCGGACGGTCTGCCAGACGGACGACGTGAACTGGTCGTCCGTCCACAGGTCGACGTAATTCTCGAGCCCGACGAACGCCCCGACGCGCGGACCCACCGCCAGGTGGAGGCTCAGGTAGACCGCGTAGCCGAGTGGGTACGCGACCAGGCCGCCGAGCAGAAGCGCCGACGGGAGGAAGAACAACCAGGCGACGCGGTAGTCGCGCCCGAAGATCCGGGTCGTGGTGTGGAGAAACCCACCCCGCCGAACGGGGTGGACGACAGCCCCTCGAGCAGCCACGTTGGTACTCAAGTGTGCACCCGCCTTCCTAACTTCGCCAGGAACACAGATAGCGGGCGTCCGTGGGAACGCCCGCCCACGCGACCAGGATGGCTACTCGCCCTTGAGGCCGTACTCCTTGAAGATCTTGACGGCGCGCTGGTGCGCCGCGGCCACCGCGTCCTTGATCGGCTTGCCCTGGAGCACCTCGCCGGCCATGTCGGTGCCGATGTTCCCGGCCGCCACCGCCGCCATCGCGGCCGTGCGCGGACCCGGCGTGAACACGCCGTTCCACTCCGAGTTGAACGCCACCTCTTTGTAGGCGGAGGAGATCTGGTTGTTCTTGACGATCGGGTCGTCCCAGCCGTTCGTGTAGGCCGGGAGCGCGTACGCGGTCGAGATCTTCCAGATCTGCTGTTGGACCGGCAGCGACAGCCAGAACTTGATCGTGTCGTAGTTCGCGTCTTTGTTCTTGCTGCCCTTGATGATGCGCAGGCCCTCGCCGCCGCCGCTCATCGGCGTCGGCCCCTTCCCCTTGTCCGCCCGCGGCCGCTTCGCGAAGCCGATGTTCTCGGCGAAGGGCACCTTGTCGAAGTACGCCTTCGCGAGCATCGTGCCCGCGTTGTCGGTGATGCCGAGCGTGCCGGCCAGGAACGCCTCGTTGTTGGAGATGTCGTTCCAGGCGTTGACGCCGGGTGGCAGCATCTTCGCCCACTTCGGGTCCTGGTAGGTCTCCTTCAGCCACGTCATCGCCTCGACCGTCTCGGGGCTGTTGAGCGTGACGCGCTGGCCTTCCTTGTCCTGCCAGCGGGCGCCGTGCCAGAAGAGGATGTTGTTCACGTCGGTGTCGCCGTCGCCCGAGCGGTTCACCGTCATGCCCCAACCCCAGCGCTTCTTGTCGGGGTCGGAGATCTTCATGGCGACGTCGCGCGCCTTCATGAAGTCCTCGAGGTCCTTCACGTCGACGCCGGCTTCCTTGAACCAGTCGTTGCGGATGTACCAGCCACCCGCCCGCTCGTAGTACGGCACGGCCCACCACGGGTCCTTGTCGGTCGAGGCGCCCGTCTGCGGGTCGTGCTGGTACGACTGGATGAAGCCCGCGTTCGGCTTGCCGAACGTTTTGACAAGGTCGTTCACGACGTCGGTGACCGGCTCGAGGACGCCCAGGAACGTCTGCGGGCGGGTGTCGACGTTGTGGTCCATGATGTCCGGCGGCGTCCCGGCCTGGACCATCGCGGTCAGCTTCTGGTTCAGGTCCGACCCGCCCTGGAAGCCGGCGATGTACGAGATGTCCATCTGCCAGCCCTGGGCCTTGCCCCACTCCTCGAGCAGCAAGCGGACGAACGCGTTGTGGTCCGGGTGGAAGTCCTGGTTCTGCAGGATCTGCAGCTTCCCGTTCACCTTGGCGCTCGACTTCGGGATCTGGAGCGCCTTGACCGCGTCGACGACGCTCTGCGACGGCGGCGGGGTGGCGGTGGCCGCGCCGCCGGCGGCTGGGCTAGCGGCGGCCGCGGGCTTGGTCGCCGCGGCGGCTGGGCTGGTCGCGGCGGCGGCCGGGCTGCCGGCGGCAGCTGGCTTGGTCGCGGCGGCCGGCGCGCTGGTGGCGGCCGGGGCCGACGTCGCGGCTGGCTTCGGCGCCTCCGTGGGCTTCGCTGGAGCGGTCGTGGGGGCAGCGGTCGGCGCGGCACCGCCGCACGCCTGCAGCAGTGCGCCAGCCGCCGGCAGCCCGAGCGCCAACCCCGTCCACGACAGGAAACGGCGGCGCCCTAGGCTGCGTGAACGCGGATCCGAGGACATGAAGCTTCTCCCTCCTAATGCGCGCGATGGGCGTAGGCCCAAACGGCGCGAATATAGGAGGGAGCAGTCGGGGTGTCAAAGAGTGGCGGCTGGGCGCGCTAACCTTTGACCGATCCGAGCGTCAGACCCTCGGTCATGAACTTCTGCGCGAACCCGTAGATCGTCAGCACCGGGACGGCCATCATCAGCGACGCCGCCATCATCATGCCGAGCGGGAAGACGTCGTTGAAGACCATGCGGTAGAGGCCGACCGGCAGCGTCAGGTACTGCTCGCTGCGGATCAGCGTGTAGGCGAAGAAGAATTCGTTCCACGCACCCGTCACCCCGAACAGCGCGACCGCCATCAGCGCCGGCTTGGCGAGCGGCAGGATCAGCCGCGTGAAGACCTGGAAGCGGTTGGCCCCGTCGATGCGGGCGGCGTCCTCGAGCTCCTCGGGGATCGACCGGTAGTAGCTCATCAACAGCCAGGTGGCGAACGGTAGCGTGAAGCTCGGGTAGACGACCATCAGCGAGTACAGCTTGTTCTGCAAGCCGAGCCAGTTCATGATCATGTAGAACGGGATCAGCATCACGATCAGCGGCATCATGTAGGTGACCAGCATGAGGCCGGAGAAGGTCGAGGATCCCCGCCAGCGCAGACGCACCAGGGCGTAGGCGCCCGACGAGGCGACAAGCACGCCGACCGTCGTCGCGACGACCGCGACGAGCACGGTGTTCCGGTACCAGACGAGGAAGTCGGGCTCCTCGTTGAACAGCTTGTCGAACTGGGCGAGCGTCCACGGCTGCGGCCAGAGCGGCGACTGCATCGAAAGGATCTGCCGCTCCGGCTTGAACGCGCTCACGAACGCGAAGTAGAAGGGGAAAAGCTCGAACGTCAGCAGCAGCACGAGCGC
>DASRFH010000057.1:0-25002 GCA_035651675.1 Chloroflexota bacterium
GAAGATCCCGAGCCACGGTCCCCCGTACGCGAGTGGGATCCCGAGCGGCTGCCCCTCGCCGACGACGATGTCCGCCCCGGCGGCGCCCGGTGTCTCGAGCAAGCCGAGGGCGATCGGGTTGACGGCGACCACCAGCAGCGCGCCGACCGTGTGCGCGGCGTCGGCCAGCGCGCGCAGGTCCTCGATGGAGCCCAAGAAATTCGGCTGCTGCACGACGAGCGCGGCGGTCTCTCCGTCGAGGCTCTCGCGCACCCGCGCGATCGGCAGACGCCCCTCGAAGCTGCGGCCTAGATCCGGACCGACCTCGACGATGCGCAGCGCGGGACCCTCGGCGTAGGTCCGCGCCACCTCGCGGTAGTGCGGATGGAGCGTCGCCGCGAGCACCGCCTTGCGGCGCTTGGTGATCGCCGTTGCCATGATCACCGCCTCGCCGACCGCACTGGCCCCCTCGTACATCGAGGCGTTCGCCGCGTCCATGCCCGTCAGCTCGGTGATCAGCGACTGGTACTCGTAGATCGTCTGGAGCGTGCCCTGGCTGACCTCGGGCTGGTACGGCGTGTAGGCCGTGTAGAACTCGCTCCGGCCGATCACGTGCGCGACCGTCGACGGAATGTAGTGGCGGTACGCCCCGGCGCCCAGGAAGCAGGCGTAGCGCGAGAGGTCGGCGTTCTGGGCGGCGAGCTCGCGCATGAGCCGCACCGCCTCCATCTCCGAGAGCGCCGGCGGCAGGTCGAGCCCCGGCACCTGGTTCGGGATGTCGCGGAACAGCTCGTCGACCGATGCGACGCCGACCGCCTCGAGCATGGCGGCCCGATCGGCTGGCGTGTTGGGGGTGTAGGTCAAAACTGAAACTTCCTGTGGCGCATCGCGATGCTCTCGAGGATGCCGATGGCGGCCATAAAGGTTATCAGCGACGAGCCGCCGAAACTGATAAACGGCAGCGGGATCCCGGTGACCGGGAGGAGTGACACGTTCATACCGACGTTGACGAAGAGCTGGAACATGGTCATCGCGACGAGCCCGACCGCGACGAGCCGGCCGAACGGCTCGCTGGCGAGGTAGGCGGCACGGATGCCGCGCAGCAGCAGGATGGAGAAGAGGGCGAACAACCCGATCGCGCCGACGAACCCGAGCTCCTCGGCGAGCACCGAGAAGATGAAGTCGGCGTACTGGACGCGCAGGAAGTGGAGCTGGCTTTGCGTGCCGCTGAGGAAGCCGCGGCCGAGGAAGCCCCCCGAGCCGACCGAGATCGTCGCCTGGATGATGTTGTAGCCCTTGTCGAGCGGATCGCTGTACGGGTCGAGGAAGATCGACACACGCGCGCGCATGTACGCGGGGAGCAGCTCCCAGACGAGCGGCAGCGCCAGCAGGCCGGCCCCGCCGAGGACCAGCAGGTGGCGCCAGCGGACCCCGGCCGCGTACGCGACCACGAACCAGATCGCGACGAACACGAGCGACGTGCCCAGGTCCGGCTCGGCGAGCGTGAGGGCGAACGGGACTAGCGTGATGGCGAGCGAGAGGAGCAGGGTCGTGAACCGGTGGACGCGCTCCCGGTTGGCGGCGAAGTAGCGCGCCAGCGCGACCACGACGACAAGCTTGACCGGCTCCGACGGTTGGAGCTGGAAGAAGCCGAGGTCCACCCAGCGCCGGGCCCCGTAGTCGAGCCGGCCCAGCACCATCACGAGCCCGAGCGAGACGACGCCGGCGACGTAGAGCGGCGTCGCCAAGTTGGCGAGCACGCGGTAGTCGAGCCCGACCAGCAGCGCCATCGCCACGACGCCCATCCCGGCGTAGACAAGCTGGCGCACCACGTGCGGATCGATCGACGAGCTGGGATCGGTACCGTAGGTGGCGGAGTAGATCATGGCCACGCCGAAGCCGATGAGCGCGAACGCGGCCGAGAGCAGCACGAAGTCGAAATGACGCCAGAGCCTCGCCTCGATGGTCAGCCCTCCGCTACGCCGAAATAGAACGAGAACACGCCGCGTGCGATCCGCGCCGCGTCCTGCGCGCCACGGCCACGCTTCAGGAAGACGGCCAGGGCGAGCTGCGGCTGGTCGAACGGCGCGTAGCCGGCGAACCAGCCGTGCGTTGGCGACCGACCCGACGCGTCCGGCGTGCCCCACTCCGGGCTGCCGGTCTTGCCAGCGGTGGCGAGGTCGCGCAGGTCCGACTGCCACGAGCTGCCGGTGAAGTTCGTGCCGTTTTCGGTCCGGCCGATCAACATGCCGTACCGTAGTCCGTTCTGGACGGCCTTCAACTTCGCCGGGTCGAACCCGAGGTCGCGCACGAGCATGGGCTTGTAGCCGTCGACCGTCTGGCCGCGTTCGTCGGTCGTCCGGGCGACGACCTGCGGCTTGAAAAGCTTGCCGCCGTTGGCAACGGTGGCTACCAGGTTCGCCACCTGGAGCGGGGTCGCCGTGACGTAGCCCTGCCCGATCGCCGCGTTGTACGTGTCGCCGGTGAACCAGTCCTCGCGGTAGGTGCGGCGTTTCCAGGCTTTGGTCGGGACGAGCCCGTCCGCTTCGTTGGGCAGCTCGATGCCGCTCTGGCTCGCGAACCCGAGCTTGGCCGCCCAGTCGGCGAGCCGGTCGATGTCGAGGCCGTCGAACGAGCCGCGCGGGTCGCCGCCGCCGACCTGGTAGAAGAAGACGTTGCACGAGTTGGCCAGTGCGCTCGCGCAGTCCTGCGGGCCGTGGCTGGTCCAGCAGGGGATCTTTTGGACGCCCCCTGGGGCGAGACGGTCAGGGATGACGAGGGCGCCGGAGCACTCGATCTTCGTCTCCGGCTTGATGACGCCGGCGTGGAGGCCGGCGAGCGCGGTCACGATCTCGAAGATCGCCCCCGGGGGGTAGGCACCGCCGATCGCGCCGTCGATCAGCGGCTTGTTGGGATCGTCGATCAGCGCCTTGAACTCGGCCTCGTCGAGCTCGCGCGAAAACATGTTGTTGTCGAAGCTCGGCAAGTGGACGAGCGCCAGCACCTGACCGTCGCGCGGATCGATCGCGACGGCGCTGGCCACCTCGGCCGCAGGCATGTGCTCGGCGAGCAGCCGGGTGATTTCGCGCTGGAGCGGCAGGTCGATGGTGAGGTGGAGGTTGCGACCCGGCTTGGCCGGGTCGGTGCCGAGCACGCGCAGCTCGCGGCCGGTGGAGTCGACCTCCGCGCGCTTCCGCCCGGGGCGGCCGCGCAGCTCCTTCTCGCGGACCAGCTCGAGACCCATCTTACCGATCTGGTCGTCCAGCGCGTAGTCGCCGCTCGCGGCCAGGCGCTTGAACTCGTCGGCGTCGAGCTTGCCGACGTAGCCGATCGTGTGGCTGAGCAGGCGGCCGTCGACGTACTCTCGTACCGGCTTAACTAGCACCTGGATGCCCGGCAGCTCGGCGTGGCGCTCTTCGACCGTGTAGGCGAAGCTGGTTTCAACCCCGGTCGCGATCGGGACGGGCGAGAAGGGGTCCGCCCGTCGGTCGTTCAACGCAGCCTCGATCCGGCCGACGGGCACGCCGACCAGCCGCGATAGGCGGCGCAGCGTCCTGGCCCGATCCGGCTCGCGCGGCAGGTCGGCCGGCACGATCGCGACGACGTAGGATGGCCGGTTCCGCGCAAGGGTGTCGCCGTTCCTGTCGTAGATGACGCCGCGGGCCGGCTCGAGCCGGCTGAGCCGGAACCGGTTGTTGTCCGCCAGCTCGCGGTAGCTGGCGCCGCCGAATACCTGGAGCCGCCAGAGCTGGCTGGTCAGGCCGAGGATGCCGATGCCGAGCGCGCCACCCAGCGCGAACAGCCGGCGCCGAGTAGGGTCGGGTGGCTGGTCGAAGGGCTCGTCTAGTGATCGGATGGGCTCTGGACTCGACATAACCTCATCTGGGGTGGCCGACGACGGTCACAGCGCCGACGTGCATCTGGATGTCGTCGATGACCCACTGATCGGTCAGCTTCTGGCTGCTGAGCTGCTGGTCGACGTTGTCCTGGATCGCCTGGCGCGCGATGCCGGGCACGGGCACTGGGCCGAAGTTGATCGACGTGATCTCGTACCCGATCTTGCCGCTCTGAGCGAAGAAGCGGATCGCCACGGTCGAGCTGACCTCGACTCCAGCCGCCTTCGCCAACCCGCTGAAGTCGACGTGGTCGACGAGCACCCTGGCCGTCACGTTGCGGAACGGCAGGTTGGGCTGCTTGGCGAGCTCGGCGCTCAGCCGCTGGTTGAGCTCCGCCTCGCTCAGCGTGATCGCAAACGGCGTGCCGGGCGCAAGCTTCGTCTTCTCGAGCTCGGCCAACGTGTTGAACCGGCGCGCGTTCGCGGGGATCGCTGGCGCGGCGCGTGTGGTCGGGGGGGCAGGGCCAGCGCCGGCGAACAGCTCGTAAAGGACGAAGAGCAGGGCCGCGAACGAGGCGGCGAGCAGGCCGAGCAGCGCCACTCCGAGGCGGCGCTGGCCGCGGGTGGCCGTCCTGGCCGGTCGCCGCGCGGGCCGTCCGGACACGCGGGGGGGCGGATGGGCCGCCGCACGCGGTACGGCGCGGATGGGCGGCATCTACGCTGGGTCGGATCGGTTGAGGAGGTCGTCGAGCTCGCGCATCTGGTGCTCGAGGTCGACGACCGTTCGCTGCCGCTGCGCCTGCAGCAAGCGGCTCAATTCGGTGATGCGTGCGTCGAGACGCCGCGCGATCGCGTCCAGACGTTCTGACGCCTCGTTGGCGAGCGATCGCAGGCTGGCGGCCTCATCTTGCAGCGCGGCCTGACCCTCGGCGAGCTCCCGTCGGGACCGGGTCAGTTCCTGCTCGGTCGCCCGAAGCTGCGAACGCAGCTCGTCGAGCTGCCGGAGCTGGTCCTCGCGCGCGCGGTCGCTAGCCGTGCGCTGTTCGACGACGCGCCCGACCGCCTCGTCGAGGCGGAGCTGGGCGCTGGCCTGCTCGTCGAAGCGGCGGCGCTGGGCGTCAAGCGCCGCCTCGATCCTCCCGATCGCCTCGCGCTGCTGGGCGACCGCGGCGTCGAGGCGGCCGGTCGCGGCGATCGCGTCGTCGAGGCGCCGGGTCTGGTCCGCGAGCGCACTCTGCGTCGCGCGTACTTCGTCGCGCGCCTGGGCGACCTGCTGCAGGAGATGCTGGACCGGGCGGCCCTGCTCCTCGGCCGTCTGGCGCCAGTTGTCGATGGCACTCTGCCACTCGGCGACCTGGCGGGTCCAGCGTAGGTCGGTGAGCTGGCGCCACTGAGCCGCGCGCGCCTGCTCGGTGCGGATCGCCTCGAGCTCGTCGCGATGCTGGTACGCGGTCGACTCCGCGCGCTTGGCGACCTCCTCGATCTGGTCGGCGCGGTGCGCCACGAGGTGAAGACGGCTCTGGAGCTCTTCGATCGCTTTAGGCAGCTCGAGCGCCACGGCGCGGTCGCGGCGTCCCTCGTCGACGACGACCTGCAAGCGAGCCGCCAGCTGGCGGTCCTCGTGCTCGAGCCGGGCCACCGTCTGGCTGAGGTCGCCCAGCACCTTGCGGTCCCGTTCCGCGTCGGCGGCGCGCAGCAGCAGCGTCTGGGCCGAGCGCTGCGCGTGCTCCTCGAATCGGCTGATCAGCTCGGCGACCTGCTCGCGGGTCTGCCTGATCGCCTCGTCGACGATTGGCACGCGCTCGACGACCGTCCGTCCATCTTCGACGGTGGCGCGGAGCGCCAGCAGCTGCTCGCCCTGCTCGCGCAGCATCGCCGCCAGGCGGTCGACCTCGGACCCAAGCCGGGTGATCTCCTGACGATCCTGCCGGTGCTGCTCCTCCAGCCACCCGATCATGCTCTGGAGCTGCGACTGGTCTAGGATGTTCGGCTGGCTGGGCATAACGCCGGCGCATCTTACCACGCGTTCTGATGCTGAAGCTCGGGAATCGGAAAGCCCTGGCGCGGCACGGGTGTGTTCCGGTGCGAACAGCCGCGTTGGCCGACGCGAGCTAGGCGAGGCGGCGGGCCCTTATTTGACGGTCCGTCCGACTAGACCGTAATATTGACGTGCAGCCGCCTGGTCGTATGCCTGGTATATGCGGGGGGCGAGACGGCCGCCATCAACCTCATGGAGCCTGCTCATGGCCAAGTCACCGCGCGGGGATATGACCGTCAAGGAGGCGGGTCGGATCGGCGGCAACGCCGTCAAGAAGAAGTACGGCGCTGATTTCTTCTCGAGCATCGGCAAGAAGGGTGGTAGGGCGGTCTCGGACGAGCGCGGCCCCGACTTCTTCTCCGAGATCGGCAAGGTCGGCGGGACGAAAGTGAAGGAGAAGCTCGGCTCCGAGCACTACCTCGAAATCGGCAAGAAGGGCGGCGAGACGGTCAAGGAGAAATACGGGCCCGACTACTACCGCAGGATCGGCAAGATCGGCGGCGAGGCCCGCAAGAAGTCGCGGGGGCGAACGCGCAAGGTGGCCGCCGCGGTCTAGGGTCGAGCAGGGGACGGTGTGTGTTTCGGGGAGGAAACACACACCTGGGTAGGGATGTTTACGTCGCTCTAATTAATTAGGCGCTTCCCCGATAGGCTGTGCGACCGCGCCAGCCGTACATTGCGGCTCGGTGGAAGCGGTCGTGGTGGTGCTGGCGGCGGCGGTCTGCGGGCTGCTCGTGGTAAAGAGCATGGACCGGCATGAGTCGCCGCCGGAGAATCCAGCGCCGCGGCACGAGCTCGCCTTGGTGCCCCGCCCGGGTGGTTGCTGGGAGAGGACGACGCGGCCACCCGAGGGTTCCCTGACTGTCACCCTCGTCGTGCCCTGGGAGGAAGTCGCCGAACGGTACGCGGGCGTGAACGTCGTGGTGCGCTAGGAGTCCGGCCGGAAAGTCGGTTGACGGTGGGGCCGGGTCACGGGGGTAGGATAGCGGTCAGGGGCGCGGGGACGCCGTTGAGGGGGCCCCGGCCGGGGGTGAGCGGAGATGCTGGGGACGCGCCACGGCCAACGGGGGCTGTTCGAGGCGGACACCCTGTACGCGGACTTCGTGGGGCGGGGCACGTTCTACGGCTGGTTGGCGAGCCAGCGGGACGAGCTGTTCCCGGACGCGCTGTTCGCGGACCTGTACGCGCACGGGTGGGGCCGGCCGAGCGTGCCGCCGGGTCTTTTGGCGACGGCGCTGGTGCTGCAGACCTACGACGGGGTCTCGGACGAGGAGGCGACGCGCCGGGCGGCCTACGACCTGCGGTGGAAGGTGGCGCTGGGGGTCGAGGTGGAGGCGCGGCCGTTCGCCAAGAGCACGCTGCAGGAGTTCCGGGCGCAGCTGGTCGTGCACGAGGAGCAGCGGACGTTGTTCCAGCAGAGCCTGGCGCTGGCCAAGCGGCGCGGCAAGCTCCGGCGGGACCGGAAGCTGACGGTGGCGCTGGACACGACGCCGGTGCTGGGGCGGGGGGCGGTCAAGGACACCTACAACCTGCTGGCCGACGGGATCGTGGCGCTGCTGCGGGTGCTGGCGGCGCAGGCGGGCGTGCGCCGGGGCGACCGGGAGGGGTTCACCGCCTGGGCGACCGCGGCGGGGTACGGGCGGTACGTCGGCGGCGTGAGCCTGAAGGGGGGCGCGGCCATCGACTGGGACGACCGCACGGCGCGCGAGCGGTTCCTGGGCGAGGTCGTGGCCGACGCCGACCGGCTGCTGGAGCGGGCGCGGGTGGCGCGCGGGGCGGTGGCGGAGGGGAGCGCCGAGGACCGCGCCGTGGCGGACGCCGCCGGGCTGCTGGGCCGGGTGCTGTGCCAGGACGTGGCGCGCACCGCGAGCGGGCCGGTCGTCCGGGAGGGGACGGCGCCGGACCGGGTGGTGTCGGTGCACGACCCCGAGGTGCGGCACGGGCGCAAGAGCGCCCGCAAGCGGTTCGACGGGCACAAGGCGGCGGTGGCGGTCGACACCGATGAGCAGCTCATCACGGCGGTCGGCGTGCTGGCGGGCAACGCCCCCGATAACGCGGACGCGCTGGCGCTGGTCGAGCAGACCGAGCGGGCCACCGGCTGCGCGGTCGCCGCGACCGACGCCGACTGCGCCTACGGGGACGGCCCGACGCGCCAGGCCTTCGCCGACGCGGGGCGGACGCTGCACGCCAAGGTGCCGGTCGCGACCAACGGCGGCCGCTTCCCCAAGACGGCGTTCGCCATCGACCCGGCCGCGGGCACCTGCACCTGCCCGGGCGGGCAGACCACGGCCGACGTGCGCGGTCCGCCCGGCGGCGAGCGGCGCTTCGTCTTCGCGGCGGCGACCTGCGCGGCCTGCCCGCTGCGGGCGCGCTGCGTCGCCGGGGCCGGCGGCCGCACGGTCGCGCTGCACCCGCAGGAGGCGCTGCTCCAGGCGGCGCGGGCGTTCCAGGCCAGCCCCGCCTTCGCGGACGTGCGCCGCCGCCGCCAGGCGGCCGAACACCGGATCGCCCGCCTGGTGCAGCTGGGCATCCGGCAGGCCCGCTACGTCGGGCGCGCCAAGACGCTGTTCCAGTTGGCCATGGCCGCGGCGGTGGCCAACCTGACCCTGCTCGCGGCGGCCGACGCCGCCGTCGTGCTGCCCGCCGTGGCCCTGGCTGTGCTCTGCGCCCTCGTCGCTGCCTCGGCGACGCTCACGGCGCGCCCATGCCCCACCACCGCCGCCCATCGGCGTCACGCCAGCCAGCCGCTCCGCCCTTGCGTCGACCCACCCCAAACAACCGCTTTCCGGCCGAACTTCTAGGGTGGGTCGCGATCTCTACGCCGTCCTCGGCGTCGCGCCTGGCGCCGACGCGCGCACGATCGCGCTCGCCTACCGCCGCCTGTGCCGCCGCTACCACCCCGATGTCTCGCGCGAGCCTGGGGCCGGGCAGCGCATCCGCGAGATCAACGCAGCCTACGAGGTGCTCGGCGATCCGTGCCGACGACTCGCCTACGACCGGTCCCGGGCGGCGACCGTGCCGCCGGCGGACGCCTGGAGCGCGGCGTACCGGGCGTGGCGCGAGACGCCGCGCGCGCCGTCGTCCGCGCCCGAGGCCCAGCTCCACACCGTTCCAGGGGCGCTCGACTTCGGCTACATCGGCCGCGACGAGATCGCCGTCCGGCAGGTCGCCGTGCGCGGCAAGGGCGAGCGGCCGTTCGTGGCGCGCGTCCTGACGCGCGGCGACTGGCTGCGCGTGCGCGCGAGCGAGCTGCGCGGACCACAGGCTCTGCTCGAGGTCGAGGCCGACCCACGCGAGCTCCACGCGTTCTGGCACGGCGCTGGTCCCGCCGAGGCGCGGGTGGACGGCTGGCTGGAGCTGGTCGACGCGACCGGCTCGCTACGCGTTCCGGCCGGCGCGATCCTGCGGCGCGACGCGGTGCGCGCCGGGTGGTGGAACCCGTTCGCGCGGCGCGTCGGCTAGAACGGCGATACTAGACGTCCTGGGTGCGGTGCGTCTTCGAAGACGCACCGGGGTGGACGACATGGAACTGTGGGGTGGGCGCTTCGCCGCGGCGCCCAGCCAGCTGGCGCTCGCCTTCGGCGCTTCGATCGACGTCGACAAGCGCCTCTACCGCCAGGATATCCTCGGCTCGATGGCGCACTGCCGGATGCTCGCGCGCCAGGGGATCATCGCCTCCGACGAAGCGCGCACCATCGTGGCTGGTCTCAAGGAGATCCTGGACGAGATCGAGCGCGGCGACTTCGCGTTCCGGCTCGACCGCGAGGACATCCACGCCAACGTCGAGGGACGGCTGCGCGAGAAGCTCGGCGACGTCGCCGGAAAGCTGCACACGGCGCGCAGCCGGAACGACCAGGTCGCGCTCGACGTCAGGCTGTGGGCCCGAGAGGCGCTGATCGAACTCGCCGAGCGTTTCGCGGCCCTCCAGGAGACGCTGCTCGATAAGGCGGATGAGAATCGGGGCGTGCCGGTGCCCGGCTACACGCACCTCCAGCGTGCCCAGCCGGTGCTGCTCGCTCATCACCTGCACGCCTACGTCGAGATGTTGCAGCGCGATGCCGAGCGGCTGCGGGACGCCTACGCTCGGGTCGATCGCTCGCCGCTCGGCGCCGGCGCAATGGCCGGCTCGCCGCACAGGATCGACCCCGAGTCGGTCGCCCGCGAGCTCGGCTTTTCGGCGCTGACGCGCAACAGCATGGACGCGGTCTCCGACCGCGACTTCGCCGTTGAGATCCTCGCCGCGCTGGCACTGGCGGCCGTGCACCTCTCCAGGCTGTGCGAGGAGATCCTGCTCTGGACCTCGCTGGAGTTCGGCTTCCTCCAGCTCGACGACGCCTGGTCTACCGGCTCGAGCATCATGCCGCAGAAGAAGAACGCCGACTACGCCGAGCTCGTGCGCGGCAAAACCGGCCGCGTCGTCGGCGACCTGGTCGCGCTGCTGACGACCTTGAAGGGGACGCCGCTCACCTACAACAAGGACTTCCAGGAGGACAAAGAGCGGCTCTTCGACGGCGTCGACACGGTCGGGCTCTGCCTGACCGTCCTCGCGCCGATGATCGCGACCGCGCGCTTTCGGCGCGAGCGGCTCGAGGAGGCGGCTGGCGAGAACTTCGCCCTCGCCACGGACTACGCCGACTTCCTGGCGGCACGGGGGGTTCCCTTCCGCCAGGCGCACGAGATCGTCGGGCGGCTGGTCGCGCGCTGTATCGCCACAGGGCGACGGCTCGAGGACTTGAGCGTGGGCGAGCTGCGCTCGGCGGCGCCGCAGTTCGACGAGGGCGTCAAGGCGATCAACGTCCGCAGCTCGATCGACGCCCGCGACGTGCCCGGCGGCACGGCGACCCGGCGCGTCGACGCGGCACTGGCCGAGGCACGGCGGCTCGTCGCCGAGACGCGGGCGTGGGCGGCCGCGATGCGCGCTCGGCTGCCGTCCGTGGAAGCTCTAACGACCTTCTAAGCGCGTCGCTCAACATAACGCATCTCGCCTAGCAGGCGAGCGAGCGTTGACCACTGCCGCATCGTTACGTATACTGCCGCGGCCTACCTGGCCGGAGGGGCAGTCATTCGACGGCTAGCCAGCCATGGGCTGGTGCTCGCGCTCGCGGTGGCGGTGGCGGCGACGGCCCGGTTCACGCCGGTCCACCGGACGGTGAACGAGGCGCTGGAGAGCTTCTCGATCGAGGAAGCGGCGTCGGCCGAGGCGCCGGTCGTTCGGCCGCCGGAGCCCGAGGACGTGCCGTACATCCCACCGCCGCCGGACCAAAAGGCGATCGAGGCGTTGAAGCCGCGGCCGAGCGTGATCGCCTACGTCGTCCAGCCGGGCGACACTGTCAACAAGATCGCCAGCCGGTACAACATCACGCCGAATACGATCGTCTGGGCGAACAACCTCGCCAACCCGGATAAGCTGCCGATCGGCCAGGCGCTGCTCATCCTGCCGATGTCCGGCGTCCTGCACACGCTTCAGCCCGGCGAGACGCTCGACCAGGTCGCCCAGGAGTACCAGATCGACCCGCAGGCGATCGCGGACGCGAACGGCCTGGCGCTGGACAAGGCGCTGCCGCCGTCGAGCCAGCTCGTCATCCCCGGCGGTCGCCCACCCGAGCCGCCGCGCGTCGAGGCCAGCGCCCGGGCCGTCGAGCGTCCCGACCCCAACGCGGCGCGCCCCAGCTCGGGCGCGCCGGCCGCGACTCAGGCCGCGCCGCCGCCGACGCCCACGCCGATAAAGCCGGTGCTCTACGAAGTGCAGGCCGGCGACACCGTCCTTTCGATCGCTCAGAGATTCGGCGTATCGGCTGGCACGGTAGTGCAGGCGAACGGCATCGCCGGCAGCGCCGCGGACTCGCTGCGAGTCGGGCAGAAGCTGCGAATCCTGCCAGTCGACGGCGTGATCCACAAGGTCGCCGAGGGCGACATGGTGCGAGACATCGCCGCCTACTACGGCGTCGACACCCAGGCGATTATCAAGGCGAACGGTCTGGTCGAGCCGTACTTCGTCCAACCCGGCCAGGAACTGGTGGTGCCGGGCGGCAAGATCCCGGATCAGCCGGCGCCCGCGCCAGCGCCGGCCGCGCCGCCAGCGCCCGAGGCGACGCCAATCCCGTACACGGTGGCCGACGGCGACAGCGTCGTCTCGATTGCCGAGCGCTACGGTCTGGAGCCCCGCCTTCTGGCTCGGTACAACGGTCTCGACAACGCTGAGCTGATCGCGCCAGGCCAGAGCCTCTTCCTGCCACCGGGGTCGCGCCTCGTCACCGCCGGCGCTGCCCAACCGCGCTCGGCCCCGGCCCAGGCGGCGCCGCAACCCGCTCCGGCGCCGCAGCCTATCGCCGCGCCGCCGCCACGTCAGCAGAACCCGCTGCAGGTGGCGGCTTCGATCGTCCGTCCCATCGTCGCGCCAGCGGCGCCAGCGCCCCCGCCGGCCCCGAAGCCGGTTGTGCCGAACAACAACTGGAACCTCGTCAGCATCGCCTCGAAGTACCTGGGGTACGCGTACACCTGGGGTGGTGCGTCGCCACGCACCGGCTTCGACTGCAGCGGCTTCACCTGGTACGTTTACCAACAGGCCGGCAAGTCGATCCCGAACCACGACCTCTGGGGTCAGCTCCAGTCGGGGACGCGTATCAGCCGCGCGAACCTCCAGGCCGGCGACCTCGTGTTCTTCCAGAACACCTACATGCCTGGCCTGTCGCACGTCGGGATCTACATTGGCGGCGGGCGCTTCATCAACGCCCAGAGCGAGCGGGCGGGTGTGACAGTCGCCTCGATGAGCGACCCGTTCTGGGCATCCCGCTACGTCGGCGCTTCGCGGCCGTAGCTACGGCGGCCGCGGAACGACCGACAGCGTGCGCTCGTTCGAGTAGGTCACACCGCCCGGCGCGCCCTTGATCTTGCGCACGTGGCGTCGCTCGGTGACGTCGACGGGGACGCGGTTCGCTGTCCGGCCCTCCGACTGGTAGGCCGCGATGGCCGCGGCCCGCTCGATCAGCTCCGCGCTCGGCTTGCCACCCGCGACGCGGAGGACGACGTGGCCGCCGGTCAGGCCCCGCGCGTGCAGCCAGAGGTCGTCGGGGCGGGCCAGCTCGAACGTGGCGACCTCGTTCTGCGCGGCGCTGCGACCGACGTAGAGCGTGTAGCCGTCGAGCCGGACGCGTAGCGGCTCGGGTCGGCGCGGCTGCCGGGGCCTCTTCTTGCCCCCACTCCGCGGCGGCGCCGAAGGCTCACGTAGCTCGGCGCGGATCGCGCTGACGTCCTCGGGCGTCCTGGCGAGCGCGACGTGCGCTAGCGTCTCGTCGAGGTAGGCGAGCCGGGCGCGAGCCTCCGCGATCATACCCGGCAGTCGGCGCCGTGCGTCGCGCAGCCGCGTGTACCGCTCGATGTACGCCTGGGCGTTTTCGGTCGGGCTGAGCTTCGGGTCGAGCGCGATAGTCCGGTCGTCGAGCGGGAGCGCGTCGGCGCCCGGGGCGATCTGCGAGCTGTAGGCGAAGATCTGCTCGCCTGCCTCCCGCAGCTCGTCGGCCTGACCGGCCTGGGCGAGCTCGCGCTCCAGCGCTTCGAGGCGCCGCGCCTCGCGCGCCCGGGTCGCCTCGACCTCGGCCCGGAGGGCAGCCTGGGCCTGCGCCAACGGCGAGCGCGCGGCCGGCTGGCCGAAGAAACGCTCGGCGGCCTCGCTCAACGTCCCGACGCGTTCGAACCGCGGTAAGTGCCGAAGCTCGTAGGGCGCGAAGGCGGCGATCCGATCGTCGGCGAAGCCGATCGAGGGCCGCCAGATCGCGCCGGAGGTCGGGTCGAGCGGCGCGATCAGCTCGTGGAGCGCTTCGACCAGGCGCGCGGGATCGACCTCGCGCGCGTCCGCGTCGGCACGTCCCGCGCCACGGTACACCGCCTCACGGGCGGCGAGGGGGCTTATCCCACGGACCGCCCCCACCAGCGCGGCCGCCGCCGGCCGGTCCATCGCCAACGCTTCGGCGAGCATTGCCGGCGTGAGCTCGGTCGGCGCGGCCTTCGTCTGCGGCGGCGGCCCCACGTAGGGGCGGCGTGGCAGAATCGTACGCCGGCGGTTGATCGTCGGCGGTACGCGCTTCAGCGCGTCCACGACCAGCCCCGCTTCGTCGATCAGGACCACGTTCCCGAGCCGCCCGGTCGCTTCTACAATCAGGTCGAGCGAGCCGGAGTGGTCGCCATCGTCGAGCCGCACCGCGAAGCGCAGGCCCAGCACTCGTTCGAAGGCCGGCTGCTCGACCGCTTCGAGCCGCGCCCCGACGAGCCACTTCCGCATGTGCAGCAGGATCGGACTGGGCGGGTCGGGCGACTGGCCGAGCCGACTGCCGACGAGCCACATCCCGGCGCGTTCCGGCTGGGCGGTGAGCAGCAGCCAGCGCCGCCCGCCCAGCGCGTAGAGCTCCATGCCCAGGGTCAGCGCATCGCTCTGGACGACCCGCTGGACGCGGCCGCCGATGAACTCCCGCAGCTCGTCGCGCACCGCGCTGAGTGCGAGCGAGTCGAACATCGCCTCAGTTATAGAGGCGGGACGTGACCGCGGCCGGCCTGATCTTCGTCCTGTCCGGGCCCTCGGGCGTGGGCAAAGACACGGTGCTGGGGGTGCTGCTGCGGCGCGGCTTCCCGATCGGCAGGGTCGTCACGGCCGTGACCCGGCCGCCCCGGCCATCGGAGCGGGAGGGCGTTGACTACCATTTCCTCGAGCGCGGCCGCTTCCTCGAGCTCGTCGAGGCGGGCGAGTTCCTCGAGTGGACCGAGTACGTGGCGAGCCCGCGCGGGACGCCGCTCTTCGCGCTGCGCGAAACGCTGGCGCGCGGCCGGGACGCGCTGCTGAAGATCGACGTCGAGGGCTTCCGGAAGGTCAAGCAGCGGTTGCCGAACGCGATCGGCATCTTCCTGGCGCCGCCGAGCTTCGAGCTGCTGGAGAGCCGGATCAGGCGGCGCAGCGACACGCCGCTCGACGAGATGGCGCGGCGGTTGGAGCGCGCTCGCCACGAGATGCTGGCGCTGCCGGATTACGACTACCGGGTGGTCAACGACGAGGACAGGTCGGAGCAGGCGGCCGACGAGGTCGCGGCGATCGTCATCGCCGAGCGCGCGCGGGTGAAGCCGCGCATCACGGTACTGGACCCGTGATCGCGGCGCACGGGGACGCCCCCACCTGGCATCCTGCTCTCCTCCCCCAGGAGGAGCCCAGGTTTGCGGAGGTGGCGGTCGCGCTGCCGAACGACCGCGCCGGTGGGCTGTTCCACTACCGCGTCCCCGACGGCGTTCGGCTGGTGCTCGGGCAGCTCGTCGTCGTTCCGCTCGGCTCGCGGCGCACGCACGGCGTTGTGGTCGGACTCGCGGCCGCGACGCATTTGTCCGAGACGCGCCCGATCGAAAGCGTCGTCGACGCGCGCCCTGTGCTCACGCCTTTGCAGATCGAGCTCGCGCGCTGGATGGCGCAGCGCTACCTGACGCCGCTCGGTAAGGTGCTGGCCGCGATGATCCCCCCGGGGCTGCGGTCGAGCTTCGACGTCGAGCTGAGCCTTCGCCCGCGGGTGGCCGACGCCCGGCCGCTCCGTATCCGCGAGCGCCGGGTGGTGGAATACCTGGCTGAGCGCGGCCCGACCAGGCTGCGGCTCTTGCGCAGTCGGCTCGGCCTCGGCGACGCGACGCGCGTGGCGGCGAGCCTGGCGCGCAAGGGCATCGTCGCGCGGGCGCCCGTCGTGGTGGGGCCTCGCACGCGGCGCGCCCGCCAGCGCGCGGTTTTGACCGAAGCCGGCCGGTCCGCGCTCGGGAACTCGGCGGTCCTGGCACGGGCGCCTCGTCAGGCGGAGGCGCTCGCCTTCCTCAATGCCCAGGCCGACGGCGCCTGCGCGATCGAGCACCTCCGCGCCGAGACCGGCGCCGATGGGGCAACGCTGCGGGCGCTCGTCGCCCACGGCTGGGTGCGGCTCGACGAGGCGTCGGCGGCGCCGCGTGCCGTCGAGCTGCCTGCCCGTTTCGACGGGCCACCTCGGCCGACCAAGGCGCAGTCGGCCGCGATCGAGCGGCTAGTCCAGGCGCTCGACGAGCACCGGCACCGCGCGTTCCTGCTCCACGGCGTCACGGCCAGCGGCAAGACCGAGGTGTACCTGCGGCTCATCGCCGCGGTCGTCGAGCGGGGCAAGCGTGCGCTCGTGCTGGTGCCGGAAATCGCGCTCACACCGCAGGCGCTGCACCGCTACGGCCTGCGCTTCCCGGGGCGGGTCGTGGCGATCCACTCCCGGCTCGCGCCGCGCGAGCGCATCGAGGCCTGGCGCGCGATCCGCCAGGGCCACGTCGACGTCGTGGTCGGCTCGCGCTCCGCCCTCTTCTCGCCGATCGAGGGGCTTGGCGCCATCGTGGTCGACGAGGAGCACGAGCCATCCTTCAAGCAGGAGGCGCCGCCTCGTTACCACGCGCGGGAGACGGCGGTCGCGCTCGCGCGGCTAGCCGGGGTGCCCGTCGTGCTCGGCAGCGCGACGCCCGACCTGGTGACCTACGAGCGTGCCTGGCGCGGCGAGCTCGAGCTGCTCGAGCTGCCCGAGCGCGTAGCCGGTCCGGCGCGGTCAGGGCGGTCACCGCCACTGCCGCGGGTCGAGGTCGTCGACATGCGGCAGGCCGCCGCCGGTGGTGCGAGCGGCCTCTTCTCGCCACGGCTGGTCGAGCTTCTCGGAGAGACGCTGCGCCGCCGCGAGCAGGCGATCCTCTTCCTGAACCGGCGCGGCGCGGCGACGATCGTGATCTGCGCCGCGTGCGGCTACGTCCCGCGCTGCAAGCGCTGCGACGTCGCGCTCGTCTACCACGCGGCCAGCGACGACATGGTCTGCCACCAGTGCGACCGCCGGACCAAGCCGCCCGAGCTCTGCCCCGTTTGCGGCAGCGTTCGGCTGAGCTACTTCGGCGCTGGCACTCAGCGCGTCGCGCTCGAGCTGCAGCGGTTGTTCCCGACCGCCCGCGTGATGCGCTGGGACCGCGACGCGATGACCGAGCGGCACACGGCGGAGGAGCTAACGCGGCGCTTCGCGGCCGGTGAAGCGGACGTGCTGGTCGGCACGCAGGCGATCGCCAAGGGACTGGACCTGCCCGGCGTGACGCTGGTTGGGATCATCTCGGCCGACACGATCCTCCACCTGCCGGACCTCCGTGCCGCCGAGCGCACGTTCCAATTGTTGACCCAGGTCGCCGGCAGGGCTGGGCGCGGGCCAGCGGGCGGACGCGTCGTGCTCCAAACGTTCACGCCCGAGCACCCGTGCATCCGCGCAGCTGCGCGGCACGACTACGCCGCGTTCGCGCGCGCGGAGCTTCGCTTCCGGCGCGAGCATGGGTACCCGCCGTTCGCCGAGCTGGGCCGGGCGATCTTCTCGAGCAGCGCCGAGGCATCGGCGCGGGCGGCCGCGGCGAGGCAAGCGGCTGCGTTGAGGAGCACGATGGCGCGGCTCGGCCTGGCCGGTACGTCGGTCGTCGGCCCGGCGCCCTGCTACTACCGGCGCGTTCGCGGCCGCTACCGCTGGCAGATCCTCGTGCGCGGGCGCGAGGTCCTCGCCGCGCTCCAGGCGGTGAGCTGGCCACCCGGGTGGGTGGTCGACGTGGACCCAGTCTCGCTCCTGTAGCGACTATGATTTCGCAGTGATCCTGCCTATCGTGATGCACCCAGACCCACGGCTGCGCGAGAAGTGCAAGCGGGTCGGCATCCTCGACACGAAGCTGCAGCGCCTCGTCGACGACATGCTGGAGACGATGCACGACGCTAAGGGTGTCGGGCTGGCAGCGCCGCAGGTGGGCGTGCCGCTGCGGATTACCGTGATCCAGCTCCCGGAGGACTACGACGACCCACGCGCCGGGAAGCCGATCGTGCTCTGCAACCCGGAGATCGTGAAGTCGAGCGGCGAGTGGCAGCCGGACGAAGGCTGCCTGTCGGTGCCTGGCTACTACGCCCCGGTGAAGCGGGCCTGGACGGTCACAGTGAAGGCCCGCGACCGGAAGGGCGCCGAGTTCCGCGTCAAAGGCGACGGCCTGCTCGGCCAGGCGCTTCAGCACGAGATCGACCACCTGAACGGCATCCTGTTCCTCGACCACCTCGAGAGCCTCGACCAACTGCGCAAGGTTGAGCGCGAAGAGCAAAAGGAAGTCGCCACGGTTTGAACCTCCATGAGTACCAGGCGAAGGAGCTCCTAGCCGCCCGCGGCGTTCCGGTCCTGCCCGGGAAGGTCGCCCGCACACCCGCCGAGGCGCGCGCCATCGCGGCCGAGATCGGTAAGGCCGTGGTCGTCAAGGCGCAAGTCCTGGTCGGAGGCCGGGGCAAGGCGGGCGGTGTGAAGCTCGCTCAAACGCCAGACGAGGCCGAGCGAGTGGCCAGCCAGATCCTCGGGATGGATATCAAGGGCATAACCGTCCGCAAAGTGCTCGTGGCCGAGGCGGCGGAGATCGCCCAGGAGCTGTACTTTGGCGCGGTGCTCGACCGGCCCAGGCGCGCGATCACTCTGATGGCCTCGGCGGCCGGTGGGGTGGACATCGAGGAGGTCGCCGCCACGGCGCCCGAGAAGATCCTCCGGCTGACGCCGGACCCTCTGCTCGGCCTGTGCGACTACCAGGCACGCGAGCTCGGCTTCGAGCTCGGGCTCGACGCCGCCCAGGTGCGTGAGTTCGTGCCGATCGTGTGGGGCTTGTGGCGAACGCTCCAGGAGAGCGACGCGACGCTCTGCGAGATCAACCCGCTGGCGATCGGCCCCGACGGCCACCTCTACGCGCTCGACGCCAAGATCAACCTCGACGACAACGCGCTCTACCGCCACCCCGAGCTCGAGGCGATGCGCGACCTCGAGGAGGAGGACCCGTTCGAGCGCCAGGCGCGCGCGGAGGGGATCAACTTCGTCAAGCTGGACGGCACCGTTGGCTGCGTCGTCAACGGCGCCGGGCTGGCGATGGCGACGATGGACGCGGTCAAGTTCGCGGGCGCATCGCCGGCCAACTTCTGCGACGTCGCCGGCGGCGCAAACGCCGACCGCGTCGCGGCCGCGCTCAAGATCATCCTGTCCGACCCGAACGTCAGGGCCGTCCTGTTCAACATCTTCGGCGGCATCACTCGGGGCGATGAGGTGGCTAAAGGGCTGCTCGCGGCCAAGGCTGAAGTGCAGCCGAAGGTCCCGATCGTCGTCCGGCTGGTCGGCACGAACGAGGAGGAAGGGCGGCGGCTGTTGCGCGAGGGTGGGATCGAGGCTGTCACGACGATGCAGGAGGCCGCGGCCGCGGCGGTGGCGGCTGCCCGATGAGCATCCTTGTCGACGAGCGGACGCGCCTCCTGGTCCAGGGCATCACCGGCCGCGAGGGCCAGTTCCACACGCGCCAGATGCTGGAATACGGCACGAACGTCGTGGGCGGAACAACGCCGGGCCGCGAAGGAGAGCGCGTCGAGGGCCTGCCAGTCTTCAACGCGATGAGCAAGGCCGTGCGCGAAACGGGCGCGAACACGTCCATCATTTACGTCCCCGCCCACCTGAATGCCGCCGACGCGATCGTCGAGGCGGCTGACGCCGGGATCAGCTTGATCGTCTGCATCACGGAGGGTGTGCCGGTCCTGGATATGACCCGCATCGTGCCGTACGTGAAGGCGAAGGGATCCCGGCTGATCGGCCCAAACTGCCCGGGCCTGATCTCGCCAGGCAAGGCGAAGGTCGGGATCATGGCCGGCCACATCCACACGCCCGGTCCGGTCGGGATCGTGTCCCGGTCGGGGACGCTTACCTACGAGATCGTCGCGGCGCTGACGCAGCGTGGCATCGGCCAATCGTCGGTCGTCGGCATCGGCGGCGACCCGGTGAACGGCACCTCGTTTGTCGACTGCCTCGAGATGTTCGAGCATGATCCCGAGACGAGGATGATCGTGCTCTCCGGCGAAATCGGCGGTACCGACGAGGAGGCGGCCGCGGAGTACGCCAGGAAGCACGTGACGAAGCCGGTAGTCGGGTTCATCGCCGGGCTGACCGCGCCGCCAGGCAAGCGGATGGGGCACGCCGGCGCGATAATCACCGGCGGCACGGGCACCGCGCAGGACAAGATCAAAGCGCTGGAGGCGGCCGGCATCGAGGTCGCGCGGTCGCCGGTCGACGTCGCCGAGCTCATCGCGAGGCGACAGGTAGCGTGAAGCCGGGAACGGTTCGTCCTGAGCGAGGCGAAGGACTTCCGCGGCGAGGTGACGCCCGCTGCCGCGGTCGGTGTCCGTCGGCTGCGCCTCGGGACGGCGAGGGGCAGATGTGACGGCGACCGACATCGCGTCGTTCCGATCGAGCACGCCGCGCCCGGGCGACTTCGACAGATTTTGGGATAACACGCGTGCCGATCTCGCCAAGATCCCGATGTCATTGACCGTCGAGCGATCGACGCTCCGCTCGACGCCTGAGGTCGACACGTACGAGGTGACGTTCGCAAGCCTGGGCGGCTGCGAGGTCTTCGCCTGGCTCTGCGTACCGGCTGGCACGAGCGGTCGGCCTGGCCTCGTCGTCTACCCGGGCTACAGCGGGTCGCCGTCCGTCCCGCGCTTCTGGGCCAAGCTCGGCTACGTCGTGCTCCAGCTCAGTCCGCGCGGCCACCACATGAGCGACAGCGCTTTCAACCCTGGCTTCCCGGGGCTGATGACCTCGGGCATCGATGAGAAGTCCACCTACGCGTACCGCGGCATCTATTGCGATGCGTGGCGGGCGGTCGACGTCCTGCTGTCGCGTCCCGAGGTGGACGCGACCCGGATCGGCGTGACGGGCGGCAGTCAGGGTGGCGCGCTGTCGCTCATCGCCGGGGCAGGCCGGCCCGAGGTCAAGGCGATTGCCGCGGACGTGCCGTTCATGACGAGCATCCGCGACGCGCTGAGGCTTGGCAACTCGTACCCGTACGAGGAGATCAAGGACTTCTTGCGTCTCCAGCCGTCCTACGAGCAGCGGGTGCTCGAGACGCTCGACTACTTCGACACAGTGAACTTCGCCGAACGCATCACTGCCCCCACATTGCTCAGCGTCGGGCTTCGCGACGACATCTGCCCGCCGCAAACGGGATACGCCCTCTATAACAAGTTGACCTGTCCCAAGGAGCTGCGCGTGTACCCGGACGCCGCTCACGAGGGCGGTGGCTTCGTCCACGCCCAGCTGAAGCAGGAGTGGCTCGGCCGCCAGCTAGCGCCCTAAGGAGCCATCCGTGCGCGCGTCGACCTTCAGGCTCTTGGTCCTCGTGCTGGTTATCGCGGCGTTCGCGTTCTGGGTCGCCTGGCCGACGAACAACCAGATCAACCTGACGCCGATCGGCATCAATTACGTCCGTGACATCCCGGTTCGAGAAGGGCTGGACCTGCAAGGCGGCATTCAGGTGCTGCTGCAAGCCGATGTGGCGCCGGGCCAGGCGGTCGACCCGGACTCCATGCAGGCTGCGCGGCAGGTGATCGAGCGTCGCGTCAACGCGCTCGGCGTCTCGGAGCCGGTGATCCAGCTCGCGCAAAACAACCGCATCATCGTCGAGTTGCCCGGCGTGAAGGACCCGGACCAGGCGATCAAGACGTTCGGCAACACGGGCCTGTTGGAGTTCGTGGACCTGGGGAGCAACCCGCTGCCGCAAGGGATGCAGATCGCGACGTCGCTCGGCCCACCACCGGCGACCGCGACGCCGCCCGCGAGCGCGGCCGGGCCCCGCGCGACCTCGGGTGATGCCACGGCGACCGCGCAGGGCACGCCGTCCGCGCAGGGCACGCCGACCGCTTCCGCCAGCCCGACGCCCGCGGCGAGTCCGTCGCCGACGCCGACCTACCAGACGATCATGACCGGGAAAGACCTCTCGAGCGCGAGCGTGCAGTTCGACCAGCTCAACCGTCCGTACATCCGCCTGACGCTGACCTCCGAGGGTGCCAAGATCTTCGGCGACTTCACCAGCTCGCACGTCGGGCAGTACCTGGCGATTACGCTCGACAAGACGATCATCTCGGCACCGGTTATCAAACAGCCGATCGTCGGCGGCGACGTTCAGATCGACAGCGGCAACCCGCGCGGCTTCCCGCTCCAGGAGGCCCAGGACATCGTCATCCAGCTCAAGTACGGTGCGCTGCCGGTGCCGCTGAAGGTGGTCCAGAACCGGACTGTCGGCCCGACGCTCGGCCAGGATTCCGTCCAGAAGAGCGTCGTCGCCGGCCTCATCGGGCTCGGCATCGTCGCCGCGTTCATGATCCTGAACTACCGCGTGCCTGGTGTCGTGGCGACGGTCGCGCTCGCCATCTACGCCGCGATCGTGTTCGCGCTGTTCAAGCTGATACCGGTGACGCTCACGGTGGCCGGCATCGCTGGCTTCATCCTGTCGATCGGCATGGCCGTCGACGCCAACATTCTGATCTTCGAGCGGACCAAGGAGGAGCTGCGGGCGGGACGCTCGGCCGTCGCGGCGATCGACGCCGGCTTCTCACGGGCCTGGAACTCGATCCGCGACTCCAACTTCTCGACGCTGATCACCTGCCTGATCCTGTTCTGGTTCGGCTCCCAGTTCGGTGCCAGCATCATCCAGGGGTTTGCCCTGACGCTGGGCATCGGAGTCGTCGTATCGATGTTCACCGCGATCACCGTGACACGGACGTTCTTGAAGGCGCTGCAGGCGCTCGGCGCGCTGCCGGTCGTCGGACCGATCGGCCTGACGCCGCGGCCGGCCGCCGTGTAGGGGACGACGATGATGCACATCATGCGCCGGCGGGCGCTCTACTACATCATCTCGCTCGCGATCATCCTGCCGGGCATCATCTCACTCGCGATCCCGCCGCACCTGAAGCTCGCCGTGGACTTCACCGGCGGCACGCTGTGGGAGCTGCAGTTCCAGCAGGCCGTGCAGCCGGCTGAGGTCAAAGCCGTGATGGCCGGCAAAGGCTACCCGGACGCCGTCGTGCAGACTTCTGGCGACCGCGGAGTGCTGATCCGGAGCAAGGAGATTTCGTCCGAGGGGAACACGAAGAGCGACATCCTCCAGGCGCTGCAAGCCAGGTTTGGCCCGGCGACCGAGCTGCGGTTCGAGTCGGTCGGTCCCGTCATCGGCCAGGAGATCGCGACGCGGGCCATCGCGGCGGTTTTCCTCGCGTCGATCGGGATCCTTCTCTACATCGCCTGGGCGTTCCGCAAGGTCGATCACCCGGTGCGCTACGGGTTGTGCGCGATCATCGCGCTGCTGCACGACGCGCTAGTGGTGCTCGGTATCTTCTCGATACTGGGGCACCTCTTCAACGTCGAGGTCGACTCGCTTTTCGTAACCGCGGTGCTCACGGTCATCGGCTTCTCCGTCCACGACACGATCGTGGTGTTCGACCGGATCCGCGAGAACGCCCGGCGGCTGCACGGACTATCGTTCGAGGACGTCGTGAACCACAGCCTGCTGCAGACGCTGGGGCGGTCGCTGGCGACCTCGCTGACCGTGCTCTTCACGCTTAGCGCGTTGACGCTATTCGGCGGCGTGACGATCCGCCTCTTCGCGCTGACGTTGCTGATCGGCATCATCTCGGGCACCTACTCGTCGATCTTCAACGCGTCGGCGCTGCTCGTCTCGTGGGAGAATGGCGACCTGGCGCGGCTTTTCGGACGGCGGAGGGTCGCGACCGCCTGAGGAGGATGGTGGAATGGCGCGCGTTGGCGTGGGGATCATTGGGTCGAGGTTCGTCGCGGACCTCCACGCCGATGCGCTCCGGCGTGTGCGCGACGCCGACCTGCTGGCGTGCGCGTCGCCGAACGCCGACCACGTCGGCGAGCTCGCCGAGCGGTACGGCATCCCGCACCACTTCACCGACTACCGCGACGTGCTCGCCCGCGACGACGTCCAGATCGTCACGCTGGCGGTGCCCAACGACAAGCACGCCGAGATCTGCGTCGAGGCGGCACGCGCCGGCAAGCACGTCGTCGTCGAGAAGCCCCTCTGCTTGAACTTGCAGGAGGCCGACCGCATGATCGCGGCCTGCCGGGAGGCGGGGGTCAAGCTGATGTACGCCGAGACGCTCTGCTTCACGCCGAAGTACGTGCGGGCCAAGCGGCTCGTCGACGAGGGCGCGCTCGGTAAGGTCCACCTGGTCAAACAGGGCGAGAAGCACTACGGGCCTCACTCGGACTGGTTCTGGGACGTCAACCGGTCGGGCGGCGGGGCTGCGATGGACCTCGGCTGCCATGGCGTCGAGTACTTCCGGTTCGTGATGGATAAGGAGCCGGTGGTCTCGGTGTACGCGCAGATGAACCAGTTCGTTTGGGGGCGGAAGACCCGCGGCGACGACCACGCCGTGATCGTGGTCGAGTTCGCGGGCGGCGCGGTCGGCATCGCCGAGGAGAGCTGGTGCCACCCGGGCGGGATGGACGACAGGACGGAAATCCACGGCTCGCTCGGCGCTACGTACGCCGACCTGCTCCACGGCAACGCGCTGACGACCTACAGCGAGCAGGGTTACGGCTACGCGGTGGAGAAGGCCTCGACGACGCGAGGTTGGACGTTCACCATCTACGACGAGGTCGCTACGTACGGTTTCCCGCACGAGATGGAGCACTTCGTCGATTGCGTCGCGAACGACAAGCAGCCGATCGAGACGGGCGAGGACGGGCGCGCCGTGCTCGAGATCCTGATGGCCGCCTACGAGTCGGCGCGGACCGGGCAGAAGGTCAAGCTGCCGTTCGAGCCAACGGTCGGCAAGCCGATCGACCTCTGGTGGGCGCCCGCCCCCTCTCACGACGGCAGCGGGCCGGGGTGACTACTCCCCGAGCTTCAGCACCGCCATGAACGCCTCCTGGGGAATCTCCACGTTCCCCACGCGCTTCAGCCGCTTCTTTCCTTCGGCCTGCTTCTCGAGCAGCTTCCGCTTACGGGTGACGTCGCCGCCGTAGCACTTTGCGAGCACGTTCTTGCGCATTGGCGGGATCGTCTCGCGCGCGATCACCTTGCTGCCGATCGCGGCCTGGATCGGCACCTCGAAGAGCTGGCGCGGGATGAGCCTGCGCAGCCTGTCGGCGAGGTCGCGCCCGCGCTCGTAGGCGTTCTCGCGGTGGGTGATCAGCGAGAGTGCGTCCACCGGCTGGCCGTTCACCAGGATGTCGAGCTTCACCAGGTCGGCCGGCTCGTACTTGTCGAACGTGTAGTCGAGCGAGGCGTAGCCCTGGGTCCG
>DASRFH010000058.1:0-13774 GCA_035651675.1 Chloroflexota bacterium
CCGCGACGGCGTCGTCGAGCAGGTCTGGCCGGTGCTCGGGAGGGGGAAGCTCCGCTAAAGGCCCGTGGGCAGCAAGCTGAAGCCCTCGGCGTGAGCGGCAGCACGCAGCCGGGCATCGAAGCATACGAGTTGGCGCCCGGCCGGGGTATTGCCCGCCCACGCAAACGCGGCCGCGAGCTGCAGAGCATCCGCGGCGCGGAGTGCATACCGCGCGAGTAGTCGCTCGGCATCATTCCGGTCGACAGTGGATGGGGCGATCTCGTCGACGTCCTCGAAGAGGCGGACGAACCGCATCCGGGCGCGCGTCGCCTGTGGGAGCGCCAGGGAACCTTCGCGGACGCGCCGCTCGATGGCCGAGCGGCACTCGACGCGCGTGCCCCACCAGACCACGATCCCTGGATCGGTGCGGTGGAAGCGGATTGCCTCGCCCGTGTGCGATTCACGGAGAAGCAGCGGTACGATCGCTGACGCATCCCAGAACCTCACCAGCCCTCTTCTCGCTCCTCGATGAGCGCCTTCAGCACGAGGTCGTTCGGATCCTCGGGCATGTCGTCGAAGAAGTCCGGCGGCAAGCCCTTGCGCGACCCGCGACGAATGATGCCCGCCGCGTAGAGCCGCTCCATGCGCTCTTCTTCGGTTTCGGCCGTCGGCTCGATTCGCTCGAGGCGCGCGACCGGGCGTCCATCCTCGGTCACCACCACTTGCTCGCCGGCTCTCACCCGTCGCAGGTACTCGGGCAGCCGCGCCTTCAGCTCCTCGACGCCAACGGTGACCATCGTCCGTGCTCCTCCCCGGCTCATACTAGTATTGCGCCTGTGCTGGTGCTCGTGGTCCTGCTGGCGCTGTTCTTCGTGGTGGGCGGCGTGCAGTTCGTGATGGCCGGGTGGCTGGCGGACAAGATCCACGGCGGGCCGGGCAAGCGCGGGCCGAGGGGGCGCAAGCTCGACATACTGGTGCTGCGCGCGGCCGGCGGGTTCGTGGCGGTGCTGGCCGGGCTGGCGCTGCTGTTGGTGGTCTTCGCCGGGAACGCCCTCTGAACGGCCGCCGGCCGGTGGTCGTCGCCGCCGGCGCGCCGGCGACGGGCAACCCTCAGCCCAGGTAGCGTCGGTCGGCGGGCCACCAGGGCGCGTAGTAGGCGAGCTCGCGCCGGACGAGCAGCCGGCGCGCGGCCCGGAGGTGCCCCCTGGCGCGGTCGACCCAATCGGCCGGCGGCGCGCGGCGAGCGTCGACGTCGCGGCGGGCGCGCTCGACCACCTCGCGCGCCCGCGCTAGCTCCCGGCGGAAGTCGTGGCCGGGCGCAGGGCCGGCCACCCGCGCCCAGTCGGCCTGCAGCGCGGTCAGCTCGCTCCCGACCAGCCGCAGCGCCCAGAGCTCGCCGTCCAACGGGGTGAGCAACCCAACACGCTCGCGCACGATCGCCCCTGGCAAGGTGCGGTGCGTTCCGATGGAGCGCACCGCGGGTCGGAGACCCACCAACGGTATCATCCACATGTGCTCTCGCTCCCGCGCCGCCGCCTGGGCCGGACCCACATGGACGTCACCGAGATCGGCTGCGGCGGCGTCGCGATCGGCTCGTACCACGCCGACCAGCCGACCGACGACGCGACCGCCGTCGCGACCGTGAAGCGTGCGATCGAGGTCGGCATCAACTACCTCGACACCTCGCCACTCTACAAGGAGAGCGAGCGGCGCTTCGGGATCGCGCTGCGCGAGCTGGGCGGCCCGCCGCCCGGCACCTTCATCTCGACCAAGACCGGCACCCACCCGAGCCGGCCGTACGACTACTCGGGCGAGGCGACACGCTGGTCGGTCGAGAACAGCCTCAAGCTGCTCGGGCTCGACCGCGTCGACCTGGTGCTCGTCCACGACCCGCCGTCGATGGAGCCGGTCTTCGCGCCAGGGGGCGCGCTCGAGACGCTCGAGCGGCTGCGCGACGAGGGTAAGCTGCGCGCGATCGGCCTCGGCTGCCGCCCGCACGAGCACCACCGGCAGGCGATCCGGAGCGGGCGCTTCGACGTGATCCTGACGTTCGCCGACTACAACCTCGTGCGGCAGAGCGCCGCGCGGCTGGTGGACGAGGCGTACGAGGCCGGCGTCGGCGTGCTGATGGCGCAGGTGGTGCTGGCCGGCCAGCTCGCCGGGCCCGACCCGCTCGAGAACCCGCACACCCGCGAGCGCCCCGACGCGCGCGCCGCCCACGGCTGGTGGGCCTGGGCGCGCGACCGCGGCGTCCCTATCCAGGCCGTCGCCGTTCAGTGGGTGCTGCGCAACCCGAAGGTCGGCTGCGTCTTGATCGGCCCCCGCACGCCCCGGGAGGTCGAGGAGAACGTGCGCATGGCGACGATGCCCCTGCCGGAAGGCATCTGGGCCGAGGTAGACGAGCGGATCAGGGTCCAAAGGTGAGAACCCCCAGCCGGTGCGGGACAGCGCCCCCCGGGGTCCGGGCGGAGCCCTGGCAGAGCGCGGCGAAGCCTTGCCGGGATCCGGGAGCGGTGCCGATGGCGGGTGGAGGGCGGCGCCCCCTCGGGGTCCCGGGGGCGCCGCCCCCGGAAAACACTCTTCCCCTCCCGCCTTGGCGGGAGGCGGGGCCAGGGGGTGAGGGCCACCCTTGCTAAACGAATTCGCGCACCTTTCCGTCGACTTCCTCCTCCTCGCCGACCGGGCGGAGGTGGTCAACGGCAAGCTCTACGCGATGGGTGCGGCGTGGGAGCGGATCGGCGTCGCCGACTTCAACCAGCCGCTCACGATCTCCTTCGCGCTCGGCGTGCTCGTGCCCTGGAACGCCACCAACCGGCAGCACAGCGTCGTCCTCACGATGCACGACGCGGACGGCCAGCCGCTCGACTTCCGCGTCGAGGCGAGCTTCGTGACCGGCCGTCCGCCCGGGCTGAACGGCGAAACCCAGCGCGTGCTCCTCGCCGTCCCAGGTGCCAGCGTCGTCCTGCGCGGACCGGGCAACTACGTCCTCTCGGCCACCATCGACGGCATGGAGGCGAAAGCCGTCCGCTTCACCGCCGTCGCCGCCCAGCCCGGCCCGCCACCCCCAGAGCCACCCACCTAGCGGCGCGTGTCGTCGCGGGGAGCTGCCGGCGACCAGGAACGCCCTTGCCTGGTAGATCGGTGGATACACCAGGCGCGCGTGTCGTCGCGCGCAGCTGCCGGCGGCAGGAACCCGCGCGCCCCAGGTGCGCGCCAGCGGACGGCGCCGAGCACCTCTGGGCCGACCGGCTCGCCGAGGCGCTGGTCCGCCAGCGCCGGAAGGGGGCGTGAGGTGGGCGGGCGATGGCCGTCGTGCTCGTGAACTACCGCGGCTCGACCGGCTACGGCCGCGCCTGGCGTGACGCCGCGTAAGAGAAGTGGAGACCCTGGCGCCCGTCGCCGCCGCCTGGCCGACGACCGCGGCGGATCGACCCGGCACGGGCAGGGTGGTGCGGAAGCTGGCGGCACCACCCCCGCGCGTCAGCCACCCCGTGCACAGCCGCGTCGACGGTTGTGGTAGACACCCAGCGCCGCTCTCGCCGAACACGGGGGATTGGAGGACGTCATGGCAAGTCTCGCCAAGCGCGCGATCGTCGTCGGCATGGACGGCGCGAGCATGGAGCTGGTCCGCCGGATGGTGGACGAGGGGCACATGCCCAACCTCGGCCGGCTCATGGCCCGGGGTGCCTGGCGTGAGGTAGTCGGCGTCTTCCCGACGCTCACGCCGCCCGGGTGGACGGCCGTCTGGACCGGCTCATGGCCGGGCACGCACGAGGTGATGGACTTCAACATCCGCGCCCGCGGCCGGCCGCTGGCGGAGACGATCTGGGGCATCGACACGCGGCTCTCCAAATCGGAGTACCTCTGGAACGCCGTCGAGCGCGGCGGCGGCAGGGCGATCCTGGTCAAGCAGGAGATGTCCTGGCCGCCAACCGTCACGACGTCGGTCCAGGTCGAGGGCACCGGCCCGGGCGTGTCGAACCACCACCAGATCGCCGGCTACCACCTGTTCGTCGGCGGCAAGTGGGCGCCGCGCCCGCTCGAGAGCCATCGCGACCCGGAGACACTCGACCCGAGCCAGACGGTCGGCATGGCCGAGGCCGACCCGGTCGAGCTGCGGCCGGCGCCGGACGGCGGCCGCGAGGCCGAGCTCGTGCTCCAGCCCCTCGCCCGCGGGCAGCGGCGGATGCTGCGCGGCCGGCACGGCGAGCCGAAGCGCTACCGCGCGCTGCTGAGGGACGGCCGCTGCCGGGTGCTCGACAGCCGCGGCGAGCTGATCGCCGACCTGGCGCCGGGCGAGTGGAGCGATTGGCGCCGCGACACGTTCGTCGTCGACGGCCAGCCGGTCGAGGGACACCTCCGCTTCAAGCTGATCGCCCTGACCGACGACGCCTTCGAGCTCTTCGTCCCCCAGATCTGGCCGACCGGCGGCGATTGGGCCGTGCCGCCGGGCCTCGCCGAGGAGCTGACCGCGACAACCGGGCCGTTCCTGCAGAACCCGATGCGCGACGCGATCGGCGTGATCGACGACGACACGTACTTCGAGTGCCTCGAATACCACCACGAACAGCTCGCCAAGGTCGCCCAATACCTCGCGGCCACGCGCGAGTGGCAGCTCCTGGCGGTCGAGACGCACGCCTCGGACTACACGAGCCATTCCTTCTTGCAGCACGCCGACGCGACGAGCGGCGCGCCGCCCGACGTCGTCGCGCGGTGCCGACGCGGCGTCGAGCGCACGTTCGCCTCGATGGACCGCCTGATCGGGCGCGTCGCCGAGCTAGCCGACGAGCACACGGTCGTCGCGGTCGTCTCCGACCACGGCGGCACGCCGACCGGCCACGCGCCGGTGGACGTCGAGGAGGTGCTGGTGCAGGCCGGCCTGACCGTCCGCCAGCCGGGCTCGCGCGCGGTCGACTGGTCGAGGACCCGCGCCGCCGCGATCGGTCTGGTGCACGTGTTCGTGAACCTGCAAGGCCGCGAGCCGGACGGGATCGTGCCGCCTGCCGACTACGAGAAGACGGTCCGCGAGGTGATCGACGCGCTGCTCGACTACCGCCACCCGTCGACCGGCGAGCGGGCGTTCGCGCTGGCCGTCACGCGCGCCGACGCCGAGATGCTGAACCTGTGGGGCGACCTGGTCGGCGACGTCGTCTACGCCCTGCGGCCCGAGTACGACGGCGCCCACGGCAAGCAGCTCCCGTCCGCCAGGCTCGGGATCGGCGGGCAGCACTCGACGCTCGTCCTCGCCGGCGCCGGCGTCAAGCCCGTGGGTCGTCTGCCGCGCCAGGTCCGTCACGTCGACGTCGCACCGACGCTTGCCTACCTCATCGGTGCCCCGATGCCGCTCAACGCCGAGGGCGCGGTGCTCCACCAGGCGCTGACCGAGCCCGACCGCCACCGCGGCGGCTGACGCCGTAGGGCGCGTCGAACCGCGCCTCGGCGACGTGGCGTGGGATCTGTCCCCGGCCGAGGCGGTAGCTTGGCACCCCCTGGTTGTAGCGGGCCAGCTTCCTGTCGAGCGCGGCGGCGAGGCGCAAGTCCCCTCGCGCCGGCGGGCGCGCCGGGCGCCGGCCGTACCGGCGGCGCGCGACAACAGCTCGGCGAGTCTGGCCTCGTCGGCGTCGAGCGCGTCGAGCAGCGTCGCCGGCCGCATGGGGCGCTGCTCGATCAGCGCCAGGTACTCGTCGGCGTAGCGCGCGCGCTACGCCCGCGGGTAGAGCCGCGGCAGCCAGCCCCAGATCAAGCCGTCGCCAGCCGGCGCAGGCCGACGTCGGCGATGCGGCGGAGCGCGTCGAGCTCGGCGCGCAGCACCGCCAGGCCGGCGTCCGACAGCCTGTAGGGACGGCGACGTTCCTCGGGCGGCAGCGGCTCGATCAGCCCCAGCCGATCGAGGCGCGACAGCGCGCCGTAGAGCGTGCCCGGCCCGAGCCGCACCCCGGCGATCGCCTCGGCGTCCTCCATGATCGCGTAGCCGTGCTTTGGCCCGTCCGAGAGGCTGACCAGGACGAGCAGCGCCGGCTCGGAGTAGCGGCCGAGCTCCGACAATCCTCCACCCATGCTACGCAAGAGGATATAACGCTAACCGATATAGCTCAACCGCCGTGCGTCCACCCGACGACCGGCGGCACCGGGCTGTCGGGACGCGGGCATGCCGACAACCGCCACGCCGAGTGAGACCTCTGCGTCAAGCTCCGGCTCCCTCGCGTCCGGCCACGGCCGCACGCGCCCGGCACGCCCGGACCCAAACGCTGCGACTGGCCGTGGCGGGCGACGTGCATGAGCTACGATGGACGGGCGATGCCGTGCTGCGTGGTCTCGACGCTCGACCGCATCAACTTCGGCTGGGTCGCCGACCGCCCACTCGGCGAGGTCTGGCGCAGCCCGGATTACGAGGCGTTCCGCCAGCAGCCAGGGTTGGACGACCCGCCCGGGCTCTGCCGCTCGTACGCCGTCTGCCACGGCATCTTCTGAGTGTTCAAGAACCTCGCGCCCAACGCGGTCGGGATCCACGGCCTCTCGCTCGTGGACACCGTCGACCTCGCCCGCGAGGCCGGCTTCGAAGGCGTCGAGTTTTCGGTACGCGAGGCGGCGCAGATCGCCGACGAGCGCGGCGTGGATGGCCTGCGCCGGCTCTTCGACGACGTCGGCATCCGGCCCGGCCACTGGGGCCTGCCGGTCGCCTGGCAGGGCGATGAGGAGCGCTGGCGGGCCGGGTTGGCGGATCTGCCGCGGTTGGCCAAGGTGGCGGCCGCGATCGGGTGCACCCGCTGCGCCACATGGGTGCCGCCCGGCTCGCGCGAGCGGCCGCTGGAGGAGAACCTGCGCTTCCACGTCGAGCGCTTCCGCCCGATCGCCGAGGCGCTGGCGGCACACGGCTGCCAGCTGGGCCTCGAGTTCATCGGCCCCAAGACGCTGCGCGACGAGTTCCCGTACCCGTTCATCCACCGGATGGACCAGATGCTGGACCTGGGCGAGCGGATCGGCACCGGCAACGTCGGCCTGCTGCTCGACGCCTACCACGTCTACACCTCGGGTGGCTCCATCGACGACGTGCGCCACCTCCGACCCGAGCAGGTCGTGGTCGTGCACGTCAACGACGCGGTCGCCGGCGTCCCGCGCGACGAGCAGCAGGACCGCGTCCGCCGCCTGCCGCTCGCCAGCGGCGTGATCGACCTCGCCGGGTTCATGCGCGCGCTGGTCGAGATCGGCTACGACGGCCCGATCACAGTCGAGCCGTTCGACGAGCAGCTCAACGCGCTCGCCGCCGAGAACCCGCGCGCCGCCGCGGCGGCCGTCGCCGAGTCCCTCGGCGGCCTCTGGCGTGCCGCCGGGCTGGGCTAGCGCCCCTTCATCGATCCGAGGAGCGACGGCCGCGAGCAATCCCGTCGCGCCGACCGCCGACGCTGGTGGACGCCGGGTAAATCGACGTTCCGCGCCACTCGCGGAATGACAGACGGTGTTTAGGCTGCTCGGACCGGGGCAGCCGCCGGCGCGGGCGCGGGCTCCGCACGGAGCGCGAGGCCGAGCCAGACGTACCAGACGGGGCTCACGACGAACCCGGTCACGAGCACCGGCACGAGCAGGAGCGGGTTAGTGGGGCTCAGGACCACCAGTCGGGCGAGGTAGACGACGACCAACAGTGCGCCGGTCAGGTAGCCCCACCAGCCGAGCCGCGCCGGCAGCGCGCCGCCGCGGCCGATCAGCCAGGCGGCGACGAGCAGCGCCATCCCCGTCAGCCCGAACGTTAGGAGGCCGCGCGGGTCGATCTGGCTCGGCAGGTTCGCGACGTTCGGCGGGATCGTGTCCGGCACGTTGATCGCGTTGGCGAGGTCGTAGCCGCCGTGCGCGACCGAGCCGAGCGTGCCCGCGGTGCCGAGCACGAGCCCCCACAGCGCCGCGCCCGGTTCGGCCCCCCGCAGCCGCCCAAACAGACCGACCATGACCGCGCTGCCGAGAAGGCCGCCGAGCGTCAGGAACAGGGCGCTCAGCGGCACGCTCTGCAGCACCACGAAGGAGACGGCGTACAGGAAACCGACGATCCCCGCCGCGATCGCGCAGCCGCCCGCGAAGCGCTCGAACGAACCCGACATCGACATGGCAGATTCCCTCCGCTCCCTCTCTGGTACGCGCCGCGCCGCGGCGCGGATCACGCCTTGCGCATCCCGATCGGCGCTACCGAGCGCAGCGAGGAACCTCGGCCGTGTCGGCCACCACCGGCACTCTTGCACGCCCGAACGGCTGAGGTCCCGCGTCGCTGGCGCTCCTCAGAACGACAACCCACTTTTCTGGCGGCAGCGTCTCCCCAGGCGCCCAGGCGCGTCGGGCTGGTTGCGGACCGGTCGAGCGCCTACCAGCCTCGGTCGATCCACTCCTGCAAATGGGGCTTCTCGGCGCCGATCGTCGTGTCGAGGCCGTGGCCGGGGTAGACGCGCGTCTCGTCCGGCAGCGTGAACAGCTTCTCGCCGATCATCCGGATGATCAGCGGAAAGTCGCCGCCCTCCCGTTTGGTGTTGCCGGGGCCGCCCGGGAAGAGCGTGTCGCCGGCGATCAGGTGGCCGTCGGTGTAGAAGCAGACGCCCCCCGGCGTATGGCCCGGCGTGTGCATCACCTTGAACACGAGGCCGCCGACCCGGATCAGGTCGCCGTCCTTCACCAGCACGTCGGGCGGCTCGGCGATGCTGTGCGCGTCGGCGGCGTGCATGTAGACGGGCACCTTCAGCTTCCCGCGCACCTCCGGCAGCGCCTGGACGTGGTCGAAGTCGCCGTGGGTCTCCCAGATCGCCACGACCTGCGTGCCTCTGGCCAGGTCCAGGATCTCGTCGGCCTCGTCGGCGCAGTCGACGATCGCGCTCTGGTTCGTGCCGGGATCGACGACGACGTAGACGTTGTTGTCGTGCTGGCCGACCGAGAGCTTCTTGATGACGATGCGGTCGTCGGCGTAGTGCGGGTCCTTGTACTTCGTCTTGTCGGCCACGGCGCCTCCTAATAGCCGACCGCGACGCCGTCGCGGCGCGGGTCCGCGCCTCCGATGCGCGCGCCGCTGCTCGGATCGATCGCCACGCCCTGCCCACCGCCGACCGCCGGCGTGAAGTCCGCCAGCCGCTGGACGTGGTGCCCGCGGCGCTCGAGCTCCGCGAACGTCGCATCCGGGTAGCGCCCCTCGACGACCACGCCCGTGCCGTTGGTGGCATCCATCGGGCGTTCCTGCGTGAAGTACACGTCTGTCTCGGCGATCGGGATGACGGCCCGGAAGCGCGGTGCCTCGATCGCCTCCTGCGTATTCATCCCGAAGTCGATCAGGTTGATCACCATCTGCGGCACCGTCTGCAGCGCGCCGTAGCCGCCAGGCGTGCCGATGCAAATCGCGAGCCGGCCATCGCGGTGGACCTGCGCCGGGTTCAAGCACATGTTCACCCGCTTGCCGGGCCCGATCGCGTTCGGGCTCTCGGGGTCGAGGTCGAACCACCAGCAGAAGTTGTTGAGGAAGACGCCCGTGCCGCCGGCGCAGACACCCGAGCCGAACCCACCGCCGAGGCTCTGGGTCACGCTGACGCCGTTGCCATCCTTGTCGATGACGCTGAAGCTGGTCGTCTGCTCGTGCGCGAGCGCGGCCGGGTCGCCGGCCTTGATCGCCTCCATATCCTCGAAGCGGCGCCACCGGTCGCCGCGGCTCGGCCGGGCGCGGCCCATGCCGATCTCGGCCCGCCGCCGCTCGGCGTACCGCTTGCTGAGCAGGCCGGCCGTCGGCACGTCGGGCCGCGCCACGTACTCGGTCCGGTCGGCGACCGCGATCTTCATAGCCTCGATCAGCACGTGCAGGTGGTCGGGCGAGCCGTGGCCCATCGCGGCGAGGTCGAAGCCCTCGATGATGTTGAGCGACTCGAGGAACTGGACCCCGGCGCACGGCGGCGGCATCGCCGAGACCTCGTAGCCGCGGTAGGTCGTGGTGATCGGCTTCACCCATTGCGCCCGGTAGGCCGCCATGTCCTCGACGGCGAGCACACCGCCGCGCCGCTGGACGTCGGCGCAGATCGCCTCGGCGATCGGGCCCTTGTAGAAGGCGTCCTGGCCTCCCTCGACGACCGCGCGGAACGTGCGCGCCAGCTCGGGCTGGCGGATCACCTCGCCGGCCGTTGGCGGGCGGCCGTTCGGCGCGATGTTCCGCCTTCCGGCCTCGTCCATCGTCGCCAGCGACGGCTCGATGAAGCTCGCGTTCTTCGGGCTGAGCGGGAAGCCGTTCTCGGCGTAGCCGATCGCCGGCGCGAACACCCGCGCGCGGTCCATCGTGCCGTACGCTTCCAGCGCGGTCAGCCAGCCCGAGCAGTTGCCGGGCACGAGCATCGACAGCGGGCCCTTGGTGAGCCTCTTGAAGTCGTCTTTGTAGCGGTCGAGCGTGGCGCCGCGCGGTGCCGGGCCGACGTAGTCGAGCGCGGCGCGCGTGCCGTTCGCCAGGCTGATCAGCATGTAGCCGTCGCCGCCGATGCCGGACATGTACGGCTCGACGACGTTCAGCGCGGCGGCGACCGCGACGGCCGCGTCGACGGCGTTCCCGCCGTCCAGCAGCATGCGCAGCCCGGCCACGGCCGCGAGTGGGTGGGCAGCGGCGACGACGCCGTTGGGGGCGACGACTGGGGGCCGGGTGGAGCTCACGGCTTCCTCCTCAGGTGCGGGCGCGCCCCTCATCCTACCCAATGCGCGCGCCCGTGGCGGCAGCCGCGTAGGCTCGACCTACCCGCCCTCGCCCCCGGGGCGCCAGTACGGCGCCGCCCAGTCGGCCGCGAGGCGCAGCAATTGCACGGCGAAGGCGGCACCCAGGAACGCCGTGATCACCGTGACGACCAGCCCGACGTCGTGCGGCGCGCCGAGCGCCACCAGCACCCACGCGCCGAGCAGCGCGCCGGCCATCCCCGCCGCTACGTCGCTGAGCGGGCCGAAGCCGACCCCGCGCCAGCAACCGACGAGCCACCCGGCGAGTCCGCCGAGCGCCAACCAGGCGACCATCCCGACAACGTCCGCCTGCATCCCCGTTCCCGTCCGAATGCACTCCCGGTGGAGAGGGGCAGCATGCGTGCCAGCGAGCCCTGGCCCGCGTGCCCTGCCTATGGCGTGGACACCGGGTTCTCCCGGTAGAATGCGCCGCGGGTGAGCACCGACAAGGAGCGGCTGGTCGACGAGGTCGACGCCTTCTTCCACGCGGTCTTCAAGCCGATGCGCCCAGGCCCGCCGCGGCTGACGCCGCTGGCGCAGGACCTGACGATGGGCCAGCTCCGCGCGCTGTTCGTCCTGGCCCACGAGGCGCCGCTTGGAATCGGCGCACTGGCCGAGCGGCTGGGCGTCGGCCTGCCCGCGGCCAGCCGGATGGTCGACCGCATGCTCCAGGACGAGCTCGTCGAGCGGTGGGAGGACCCGAGCGATCGCCGGCGCGCGCTCGTGCGGCTGGCCGACCGCGGGCGGCAGGTGATCGAGGAGATCCAGGAGGAGCGCCGCGGCGCGATCGCCCAGGTCGAGGAGCGGCTGCGCCGCCTGCTGGCCCAGCTGCCGGAGGAGAAACTCACCCGCCTGCGCGACGGCATGGAAGCCGTCGCGCAGGCCGCCGCCGTGGACAAGGAGCCGGAATAGCCTTTCTCCCTCTGGGAGGGCGGCTCATGCGCCGAACTTATCCTCGCGGTGGCGGCGGACGAAGTCGCGCCCCGAGCCGAGCATCAGCTCCTGGATCGCCATCGTCACGCGCAGGTCCTGGCTGGCGAGCTTGCCGGCTTTGCGGGCGCGCGCCTCGGCGTCGGCGGTCAGCCGCTGCCGCTCCGGGTGGTCGGGCTGCTGCGGGTAGCCGAGCGAGGCGGCGAAGTCGTTCGGGCCGCCCGCGATCGCGGTCAGCCCCTTGACCGCCAGAATGGCGTCGAGGTTGTCGTAGGCCTTCTTCGACTCGATCTGCGCCTCGACGATCATGTTGGCGTTGGTCCAGCGGGCGAAACCGCCCTTGCCGCCGTAGCGGGCGTCGAGCTCGTGGTCCTCGTTGAACTCGGTGCCGCGGCCGCCACCCCAGGACCGCTTGCCTTCGGGCGGGAAAAGGCACGCGTCCACCAGCCGCTGCGCCTCCTCGCCCGTCTCGATGTGCGGGCCGAGGATGCCCTGGACACCGCGGTCGAGCCAGAGGTTGATCACGTACGGCTCGATGCTCGGCACGCGCGCGGTCACCGACATCCCGTAGCCGTTGGCGACCCGGCAGATGAGGTCCACGGACTCGGGTGTGAACGCGCCGTGCTCGCCGTCGAGGCTGATCGCGTCGAACCCCGCCCGGGCGGCCAGCTCGACGAGCTCGGTGGACGGGAACGTCAAGCCGAAGGCCAACGCCTTGTATCCCTCGCGGTTGCGCTTGAGGATGCTGTTCTCGATCACGCGGGGTCCTCCTCCTTGCGCGCCTCGGCGCGGGCGGCAGTATACGCAGGCGCGGGCGACCCCTCGGGCAGGCTGCCCTGGCATGGCACGCGGGCACAACCGCCCACGATAATGCGATTCCCTTGGGCACCGGGCCGCGCGGGGATTAGACGGTGAGGACGCGCGTCATGGCCGGCGGCTCCGGGGCCATGGTGGAAGACCCGAGCGATCGACGGCAGGCGACCCTTCTCCAAGCCGCTCGCCGGTGCGCGGCGCAGGCGAGCTCCGAGGCGGTTCTGCGGACGCTGCTCGAGGAGGCGGTCGCGCTGGCAGGCGGCGACGACGGCGGCATCGCGCGCTGGGACGACGCCCGGCGCCAGCTCCTCCAGGTCGCCAGCTACCTACCGTCGGAGAACAGCGGCGTGCCGCTCGACGTCGAGCGGACCGCCAGCGGTCGGGCGGCGACCAGCCGGGCGCCGGTCATCATCCACGACTACCAGCGGCTCGGCGACCCGAACAGCCCCGCCGGTCGACGCGGCGCGCACGCCGCCGTCGCCGTCCCCCTGATCCACGAGGGCCGGCTGATCGGCACGCTGTCCATCAACGCGTACGACCCGGCCAAGCGCTTCGCCGAGGACGACGCGGCGGCGCTCGAGCTGTTGGCCGGCATCGGTGCCTCCGCCTTGATCGGCCGCGAGCGCGCCCAGCTGGAGGCGGCGCTGGCGGTGCGCAACGAGCTCCTGAGCGAGGTGTCCCACGACCTCCGCACACCGCTGACCGCCGCCAAGGGCCAGCTCCAGCTCCTCGCGCGCGACGTCGCCGCGATCGAAGGGCCGGTCGGCGAAAAGCTGGCGCGCGGCTTCGAGCGGCTCGAACGCTCGATCACGCGGATGAGCGAGATGATCGACCTGCTGCGCGACGTCGCCCTGCTGGAGGCCGGTCAGCCGCTGGAGCTGCGCCGCCGGCCGGTCGATCTGGTTGCGCTCACTCGAACCGAAGTCGGCGAGTACGCCGAGCTCGCGCCGTCCCACCGCCTGCGGCTGCGCGCCGCCGAGCCGGCGCTGGTCGGCGAGTGGGACCCGGCGCGGCTCGAGCGCGTGCTCGACAACCTGATCGGCAACGCCGTGAAGTTCAGCCCGGAGGGCGGCCTCGTCTCGGTGGTCGTTCGGCGGGAGCCGACCGACGTGGGCGAGTGGGCGGTGCTCGAGGTGCGCGACCGCGGCGTCGGCATCCCCGAGGCCGACCTGCCGCGCATCTTCGACCGCTTCTACCGCGCCGCCAACGTGAGCGGCCGCATCCGCGGCACCGGCGTCGGGCTCGCCGGCGCCAAGCAGATCGTCGAGCAGCACGGCGGCTCGATCGCCGTCCAGACCCGCCCCGGCAAGGGCTCGACGTTCACCGTCCGCCTGCCCGTGGTGGC
>DASRFH010000059.1:0-12714 GCA_035651675.1 Chloroflexota bacterium
GGCCAAGATCATGCGCCGGCTGCTGCGCGACATCGCCGAGGGGCGGGTGCTGGGCGACACGACGACGCTGACCGACCCGGCGGTGATCGCCGACATCCGCGAGCGGTACGCGCACACCGAGGGGTAGAGGGTGGATGGCGCCACGGTCCGTGACCATCGACGTGCCGAGGAGGTGGTCGCGCTGCTCGGCTGCCCGGAGCAGGCCGCTGCGCGGGCGCGCGAGGCGCTCGCGCTCGACCTGATGGCGCGGCAGGAGATCCCTTCCGGGCGGCGGACGGTTGAGGAGCTGCACGAGGACATTCGAGAACGCTCTCCGCGCCGGTCGCCCGCGCTGATTGACCGCGGTCAGCAACAGTAGCCAAATCATCGCGCTGGCGCGCTGTACGCACGGGTCAGGACCCCTCTGGCAGCGCGGGGCGAGATCGGCGCCGGCGTTCCGGGCGCGGATGCCATACAGAGTGCCGACCGGCTCCGCACGCAGGCCGTTCATGGCCGCGCCCGTGTCACGGCCCGCCACGAGGAGCTCGACCTTGGCGAATCGGAGGCGATTGCGCTCGCGCTCGAAGTCCCCGGGCTCGAGGTGGTGTTCTGGATGACGCGAAGGCCCGGCGGCGGGCCGCCGCCGGGATGGGAGTGACCATCACCGGGCCGGTGGGGATACCCGTAGCGGCGAAGGCTCACGGCCTCACGCTATCGCCGCGGCACGCGCTCGACGATCTACGCGCGGTCGGCTTCCAGGTGGGGGACGCGATCTACGCGCGTGCGCTGCAAAGAGCGGGAAAGTGAGCGACACCGCCGACCTCCCCTGCTACGCCTGCGGCCGCTCGGCCATCGGCGAGTGCGAGAAGTGCGGGCAGCCGTATTGCGAGCGGCACGCGGGGATCGAGCCGCGGCCGAGCTGGTGCGCGGAGTGCGTCGCCAACGCGAAGCAGGAGGAGGCGCTCGGGTGGACGTTCAACGGGTGCGCCGCCGGCTGCCTGGTCGGGTTCATCATCTGGCTCGTCGCGATGTTCGCCGTGCCGGCGCTGACGTTCGGGCCAGGACGGGGTTTCGTCATCGTCCTCGGGACGGGTCTGGTCTTCGCGGTCGCCGCGTTCATGGTGCGCCGCGCCCAGCTCGGTTGACTTTCTTGACGTTGGCTTCGGAACCTGGCTGTATACTGCACACCGACCGCAGGAGGGGGCTTCGCGCATGGCTCTAGCACCGGAGAGGCTGCCGCAGACGCGCGAGGAGCGGCTGAACGCGCTCCACGCCATCGACACCGACGTCCACCAGGACCTGCCGCCGGGCGGGGCGAAGAACCTCCTGCCCTACCTGGCCAGGACGTGGCACCCGCTGGTCGAGTCTGGCCTCGGGTTCGCGGCGCGCGGCTGGCACAACATGGGCTCCGGCCGCATGGAGGACTCGGTCAACGAGAAGGACAACCTCTGCGCCGGCGACCCCGACTGGGTGCTCGACAAGCTGATGCGGAAGTACCGCGTCGACATCGGCATCCTGACCGGCACGCAGATCGGCGTCGGCATCCAGCACAATACGCCGTTCCTGGCCGCGCTCACCTCGGCCTACAACGACTTCGTCCGCGACCACTGGGTCCGCCCGTACGACTGCTACAAAGGCTCGATCGTCATCACACCGCAGGACCCCGAGGCGGCCGTCGCCGAGATCCACCGGCTCGGCAACGACAAGGGCTTCGTCCAGGTGCTCATGTCGAGCGCGGCGCGCATCCCGTACGGCAACCGGATCTACTGGCCGATCTACAAGGCCGCCTGCGACTACGACCTGCCGGTCGCGATCCACGTCGGCGCCGAGGGCACCGGTATCGCCAACCCGCCGACCTCGGTCGGCTACCCGAGCACCTACCTCGAGTTCCACTCCGACCACTCGCAGACGATGATGGGCCACTGCACGTCGATGCTGACCGAGGGCGTGTTCGAGGAGCTCCCGAACCTGCGCTTCGCCTTCATCGAGGGCGGCGTCGTCTGGGCGCCGAGCATCATCGGCCGGCTCGACCGCACCTACCGAGCCTTCAAGGCCGAGGTGCCGTGGCTGAAGCAACTCCCGAGCGAGTACCTGGTCGGCCACCTCTACTGGTCCACCCAGCCGATCGAGGAGCCGACCGACGACCCGCAGCACTTGCTCGACCTGCTCGAAATGATGCACGCCGACCGGACGGTCATCTTCGCGACCGACTACCCGCATTGGGACTTCGACAACCCGATGACCGCGTTCAGCCACTTCCCGGCGAGCCTGCGGCGGCGGATCTTCGTGGACAACGTCGTCGACTACTGCGGCCCGCGCATCCTCGAGAGCCACCGCTAGGGAGACGTCAGCCATCGCCAATCAGCTATCGGTCCACCCCACCGCGGTCGGTTCGTCCCCCAACCCTCAACCCTCAACCCTCAACTGCGTCGACTGCGACGTCCACAACGACTTCGCCTCCTGGGGCGACGTGCTGCCGTACGTCGACCCCGGCTTGCAGCACCGGATGAAGCTGGAGCGCGAGCGCTCGCTGGCGCGGCACGGCTTCCGGAAGGTCGGCTCGACCGCCAGGCCGGCGACCGATCCGGACAAGGTGGTCGAGGTGCTCGAGCAGCGCGGGGTCGACCGTGCCGTGCTCGTCGGCAATGTCTTCTCGCTCGGGGTCCAGCCGAACTTCGACCTGGCCGCCGCGCTCGCGCGCGGCATCAACGAGGCGACGTACGAGATCTGGCTGAGGGGCCGCGACCGGCTCAGGGGCTCGATCCTGATCGCGCAGCAGGACCCCGACCAGGCGGTCGACGAGATCGACCGCTGGGGCGACAACCCGGCGTTCGTCCAGGTGCTGATGTGCTCGGCCTCGGAGTCGCCGTTCGGCCGCCGCGCCTTCCACCCGATCTACGAGGCCTGCGTTCGCCACAACCTGCCGATCGCGCTGCACATCGGCGGCGAGGGCGCCGGCATCTCCTCGCCGTCGACGCCGGTTGGCCACCCGAACACGTTCGTCGAGTGGTACTCGGCGCTGCCGCAGGCGTACATGGCCCACCTGATGAGCATGGTGACCGAGGGGGTCTTCGAGCGGTTCCCGACGCTCAAGGTCGTGCTGCTCGAGGGCGGCATCGCCTGGCTGCCGCACGTGACCTGGCGGCTCACGAAGAACTTCAAGGCGGTCCGCGCCGAGACGCCGTGGCTCACGAAGCTGCCGGCCGAGTACATCGCCGAGCACTTCTACCTCTCGACTTACCCGCTCGAAGAGCTGCCCGGTGAGCGGGCGCTCGAGAGGGTGCTCGGGATGGAGAACCTGGCGAACCGCGTGATCTTCTCGACCGGCTACCCGTACGAGGAGTACGGCGACCCCTTCGAAATGGTGGCCGGCCTGCCCGAGGACCTGAAGCGGAAGGTCATGGTCGAGAACGCCCTATCCCTCTACGGGGACCGCCTTCTGTAATGGAGCCCAAGAAGTACCCGGTCGCCGCCACGGCCGACATCCCGCCGGGCGGTCGCAAGATCTACCGCGTCAACGGCCGCGAGGTCGGCATCTTCAACATCCAGGGCACGTACTACGCGCTCAAGAACGTCTGTAGGCACCAGGGCGCGCGCGTCTGCCTCGGCAAGGTGACCGGCACGACGCTGCCGTCGAAGGTCTACGAGTTCAAGTACGGGCGCGAGGGGCAGATCCTGCGCTGCCCCTGGCACGGCTGGGAGTACGACATCACCACCGGCCGGTCGCTCTTCGACCCCGAGGTCAAAGTCGTGTCGTACCCCGTGTCGGTGGAGGACGACCAGATCTACATCACGATGTAGGGGGAAGGGGGGCCGGCGCCCTTGGGAAGGATGCGCCGACACGTCGCGTTCGCGCTCGCGCTCTTGCTCTCGCTGGCCGCCGCGCCGGCGTACGCCGACGCCGGCACGACCGGCCACCTCGAGCTGCTCGGCTCCACCCGCGACTACGTCGTCGTGCTGCGGCTCGGGCCGGGCGCCGAGGCGACCGCGCCGGGGACGGCGCTGAACCAGATCGTGTTCTGCGGCCAGCCGGCCGGCGGCGTCGATTCGCCGGAGTTCGCGCGCAGCGTCCACCACCTCGAGATCCACCTGCTCGACCGGCTCACCTGGCGGGTCGTCGACACCTCGGCGGTGTCGATCGCGATCGAGGGAAAGCTCGATCGCCTGCGGCGCGAGGTGCCGGCGACGAAGATGCTCGACCCGAACATCGGCCCCGCCGATCTCCACTACGGCGGCAACATCTACATGCCCGACGGGCAGTACCACGTCGACGTGGAGGCGAGCGGCCAGCCGGTCGGGTTCGACTTCGTGGTGCGCGGCGACGAACCCGAGCCGATGCCGAGCCTCCGGACCGTGCTCTTCGAGCGCGGCTGGCGGACGCCGTTCTACCTGCTCTTCTCGCTCGCCGCGCTCGCCACCTGCGCCCTGATCGCGGCCGGCCGCTGGCGGCCGTCCAGCGCGCGGATGACGCGGGGCTTCTTCGCCGCGCTGCTCGTGTTCCAAGGGCTGCACGAGATCGAGCACGTCATCCAGATGGTGCAGGTCTACCTGCTCGACGAGCCGGGCGCGGCGGGGCTCTTCGGTGCGATCTTCAACGTCGAGGTGATCCATCTCTCCTACAACGCGTGGTTCCTGGCGCTCGCGCTCACCGTGACAGGCGGCTACGTCGTCTGGCACCGCCGGGAGCTGGCGCCGGGCCGCGCGCTGGCCGCGCTGCTCGTCTTCGGGACCGCCGTCCAGAGCTACCACGTGGTCGAGCACGTCGTGCGGGTCGGGCAGTTCCTCCAGAGCGGCGTCGACGGCACGCCGGGCATCTTGGGGCAGTACGTCGACCTGGTGCTGCTCCATTTCCTGTTCAACACCGTGGCGTTCATGCCCTTCGTCGCCGTGTTCGTCGCGGCGAAGGCGTACCGCGGGCTACTCACGCAAGGGAGGGAACATGGCGATTACCTGGTCCAGGCGTAACGTCCTCAAGGGCGCTGGCGTCGTCGCGGTCGCGCACCTGCCGGTGATGGCGATCTTGAGCGCCTGCTCGCAGGCCGCGCCGACGGCGGCGCCAGCGGCGACCAGCGCACCGGCGGCGAGTGGCGGGTCGGCCGCCCAGCCCACGAAGCCGGCCGCGGCCGGCGCGACCACCGCCCCGGCCGCGTCGGGCGCGCCGTCGGCCGCCGGCGGCCAGAAGGTCCAGATCACGTTCTCGCACTACCTCGACCCGGCCGCGGCCAAGGTCTACGACGGGATCATCGCCAACGAGTGGGCGCAGAAGTTCCCGAACATCGACGTGAAGGTCGACATCTCGCCGGAGGACCAGTTCACCGGCAAGATGCTGACCCAGTTCGGCGGCGGCAACTACTCCGACGTCGTGATGGTGACCGACCGCTACGTGCCGGACTTCGCCTCGCGCGACGTCTTGATCGACTTCACCGACCGCATCAAGAGCGCCGAGCCGGCCTACGACTTCAAGGACCTGAACGAGGACCTCGTCCAGTCCGGCCAGTGGAACGGCAAGCAGGTCGCCATCTTCGACTACACGGGCCCGATCGTCATCTACTACAACAAGCGGCTCTTCCGGGAGGCGGGCGTGGAGCCGCCGAAGGACAAGGGCCTCAACTGGACCTTCGACGAGTTCACGGAGGTGGCCCGGAAGCTCGCCCGCGGCGAGGGCGAGAAACGCGTCTGGGCGTGCGAGGGCTACCAGACGGGCTTCTGCTTCCGCGACTATCCGGCCGAAGCGATGGGCGGGAAGATTCTCGACCACCGCGGCCCGGCGCCGGCCGACAAGGTGAATTGGCACTGGACGACGCCGGAGGTGAAGAAGTCGGTCCAGATGGAGACCGACTGGATCCTGAAGGACAAGACCGTGCCCGCGCCAGGCGCCGTCCAGGGCGACCCGTTCCAGGCGCAGCGCGTCGCGATGAAGATCGTGGCCGGCCGGTGGCTCGCCCCGCTCTACTCGTCGTTCTCCTGGGCCGACGACCTCGGCATGCTCTACCAGCCGATGCAGCAGGGGGTCCCGCGCAAGTCGCGTAACGGCCCGCGGGGCCTGATGATCCCGAAAGGCTCCAAGAACCAGGACCAGGCCTGGGAGTTCATCCGGTTCATCACGTCGAAGGAGGGGATGCAGCTCCTCTTCCGCGCCAACTACTCGACCCCGGCCCGCAAGTCGCTGTGGGAGCCGTTCTCCAAGGTGATCGGCAAGTGGGAGGACGCCGAGATCTACCAGAACACCCAGAAGTGGATGGCCGAGCTCGGCGCGCTGCCCACCTACCCGAAGTTCGCCGCGATCAACAAGATCCTGGGCGACAACCTCAACGCCATCTGGCTCGGCCAGATCTCCCTTGACGACGGATTGAAGAAGATGGAAGACGCCTGCAACGCCACGATGAAGCAGCCGTAGGCCCGTGGCGGCTGTCAGCGCGACCGTCGGCGCCGCGCGGCGCCGACGGTTCGACCCCTCGGGCTACCTCTTCCTGCTGCCGAGCTTGCTCGCGTTCTGCGTCTTCATCGTCTTCCCGGTCGCGGCAAGCTTCTACCTCGCCTTCACCCGCTACGACATCCTGACGCCGCCGCGGTTCGTCGGCGTGCAGAACTACGTCTTCATGTTCACGGGCGACCCGATCTTCTGGAAGGTGCTCGGCAACACCATCTACTACTCGGTCGTCCAGGTCCCGCTGAACGTCGTCGTCGCCCTGGCGCTCGCGACGGCGCTGAACATGCGGCTGCGCGGCGTCGTGATCTACCGCACGCTCTACTTCGTGCCGGTCGTCTCCTCGATCATCGCGGTCGCGATCGTCTGGCGCTGGATGTACGACGCCGACTGGGGCATCCTGAACTGGCTGATCAGCTTCGTGGGCATCCCGAAGCAGAACTGGCTGTTCGACCCGAAGCTGGCGATGCCGTCGGTCATCGCGATGAACGTCTGGAAGAACATGGGCTACAACATGGTCCTGTTCCTGGCCGGCCTCCAGGGCATCCCGGACGTCTACTACGAGGCCGCCAAGATCGACGGCGCGCGCGGCTGGCACCTCTTCCGCCACATCACGCTGCCGCTGCTGTCGCCGGTGATGCTGTTCGTGCTGGTGATCTCGGTCATCAACTCGTTCCAGGTCTTCGGCGCCATCTACATCATGACCAAGGGCGGCCCACTCGACGCGACCAACGTCCTGGTCTACCACCTGTACTTCAAGGGCTTCCAGGACCTGCAGATGGGCTACGCGGCGGCGCTGGCGTGGGTGCTCTTCGCCTTCCTCTTCGTGATCACGATCGTCCAGACCCGCTTCGCCAGGAGCTGGGTGCACTATGGCCAGTAGCGCGATCGCCGCCGAGCGCCGCGCCGCCGCGTCGCGGGGCGTGCGCTGGGGGCGCGTCCTGCCGCGGGTCCTGGCGCACGCCGCGCTCGCGATCGGCGCGGTCACCATGGTCATCCCGTTCGTGTGGATGGTCTCGACGTCGCTGAAGACCGAGGACCAGGTCTTCGTCCTGCCGCCGCTCTGGATCCCAACCCACCCGGTCTGGGGGAACTACGCGCGGCTGTTCACCGAGATCCCGTTCGCCCGCTACATCTTCAACTCGGCGTTCGTCTCGATCTCGGTGATGGTCGGCGAGCTGGTCACCTCGGCGATCTCGGCGTTCGCCTTCGCGCGGCTCGAGTTCCGGGGGCGGGACAAGATCTTCGCCATGTACCTGGCGACGCTGATGATCCCGTTCCACGTCCGGCTGATCCCGATCTTCCTGGTGATGAAGTTCCTGGGGTGGCTCGACACCTACTACGTGCTGATCATCCCGCAGATCTTCACGGTCTACGGCGTTTTCCTCATGCGCCAGTTCTTCCTGAACATCCCGCAGGAGCTCGAGGACGCGGCGCGGATCGACGGATGCGGCAACCTGCGCGTGCTGTTCAACATCATCCTGCCGCTCTCGGGGCCGGTGATCGCCACGCTCGCGGTGTTCTCGTTCCTCAACACGTGGAACGACTTCCTGTGGCCGCTGATCATGACCACGTCGAGCAACATGCGCGTGATCGGCGTCGGCCTCGCGCAGCTCCAGAACGAGTACTTCACGCTCTGGACGCTGCTGATGGCCGGCTCGGTGCTGGCGCTGCTGCCGACGTTGATCGTCTTCTTGATCGCGCAGAAGTACTTCGTGCAGGGGATCGCGATCAGCGGGCTGAAGGGGTAGCTACACCAGCGGCTTCGTCCTCGGTACGCCCGGCGCGCGGGGGTACCTGGGTGGCGTCGGGCGCTCCTTGGCGAGGCGCACGATCTGGCGGTCGGGCGGCAAACCGGGCAGGTCCACGGGGACGCTCGTCAGGCGGCGGCCGCCCAGGATGCTGACGCCGCGCCCGGCGGCGAGGATCTCGTCGTCGACGTCGCGCTTCTTCCAGGCGAGCACCAGCCCGCCGACCCGCACGAGCGGCAGGCAGAGCTCGGCGACGACGACCACCGTGCCCACCGCGCGGCTGAGCGCGACGTCCCACCGCTCGCGCCGCGCCGGGTCCCGGCCCACCTCCTCGGCCCGCGCCGTCAGCACCTCGACGTCGTCGAGGCCGAGCGCGCGGCAGATCTCGCCCAGCGCCCTCGTCTTCTTGGCGACCGAGTCGAGCAGCGTGAGGCGGAGGTCCGGCCGGGCGATCCGCAGCGCCAGCCCCGGCAGGCCGCCGCCGGTGCCGACGTCCACGACCAGCAGACCTTCCTCGGCCGGCAGGGCCGCCAGACCGGCGACCGAGTCGACGAAGTGGAGCGTCTCGACGGCGTCGGGGTCGCGGATCGCGGTCAGGTTGACGCGCGCGTTCCACTCCAGCAGGAGGTCGCGGTAGCGCTCGAACCGCGCGACCTGCTCCGGGGTCAACGGGCGGCCAAGCTGCGCCGCGGCGGCGGCGAGCATCGGCAGATTCACGTCGGCAGGACCCAGGTCAGGTAGGCGCCGATCGCGAGCGCCGGACCGTACGGCATCGTCACGCGCGTCGAGCGCCGCGCCAGCGCGACGGCCAGGCCGAGCCCGCCGCCGACCACGACGCCGAGCACGAACGCGCGGAGCGCGTCGGGGAAGCCGGAGGCGGCGCCGATGAAGACCGCCAGCTTCACGTCGCCCAGCCCGAAGACGTCGGCCCGCCGGTAGAGCAGCAGCCCGACGCCGAGCATCAGCACGCCTAGCCCGCCGCCGACCACCCCGCCGAGCAGCGCCGCGGCTGGGCCGACCGCGCCGGGCAGCAGGCTGAGCGCGAGCGCGAGCGCCGTGCCTGGGTAGGTCACCGCGTTCGGGATCAGCCGCTCGCGGAGGTCGGTCAGCGTCGCCGTCACGAGCAGGAGTGTACCGAGGGCGTGGACCGCCGCCTGGGCCGGCGTGGCCGCCCGCCAGGCGACCAGCGCGACCAGCGCCGCCGCGCCGAGCTCGACGACGAGCTGCTCGCGCCCCGGGCGCTGGCCGCAGCCGGGGCAGCCGCGCCGCAGCGGAATCGCCAGGACGGCGAGCCGCCCGAGCGGGCCCTGCACGCGGCCGCAGCGCGCGCAGCGCGGCAGCAGCCCCCACCCGGCCAACCCCTCATCTTCCAGCGTCTGGTCGGCGAGCCGGTAGGCGAACGCTCCGCCCAGCAGGCCGAGAAGCGCCCAGAGCAGAAGCACGGGGCTTGAGCTTAGCCGCAGTCTGTGGTTCCGGGCGCGGCGAGGGACCTCGACCGTCGGCGGACCACCAGCGCGGCCAGCCCCCCGGTACGGCCGAGCTGCGTGGCCGCGGTCGTCGGAATGGCGGGCGGGGGTCGCCGCTATAATCGCGCCGATCCACCCCCGCGTGGAGCTGCGACGATGCCGATCTACGAGTACCGCTGCGATAGCTGCGGCCGCTACCACCAGCAGCTCGTGCTGGCGCTCTCCACCTACCAGGTCCCGCCGTGCCCTCGCTGCGGGAAGGCGACGCTCCGCAAGCTCGTCTCGCGCTTCGCGGTCAAGCGATCCGAGGAGTCGCGGCTCGACGACCTGGCCGACCCGTCGAGCTTCGGCGACCTCGACGAGAACGACCCGCGGTCGGTGGCGCGCTGGGCGCGCAAGATGGGCGATTCGCTCGGCGAGGACCTCGGCCCGGAGTTCGACGAGATGGTCGAGCGGATGGAGGCCGGCGAGATGCCGGACGACGAGATGGGCGGCGAGGGCGGTATGGGCGACCTGGGCGACTCGGGCGGCGACGACCTCAGTGCCGCCGGCTAAGGCGGCTCGTCGGGCACTCGTTACCGGCATCGCCGGACAGGATGGCGGCTACCTCGCCGAGCAGCTCCTCTCCGACGGCTACGCGGTCTTCGGCCTCGTGCGGCCCGACGCGCGCGCCCGCGCCGAGGCGTTGCCGTGGCTGAGCGGCGTGCAGCTCCTCGACGGCGACCTGCGGGACGCCAAGTCGCTCGAACGCGCGCTGGCGGCCTCGGCGGCCGACGAGTTGTTCAACCTCGCCTCCTACTCGCAGCCAGGCCGCGCGTGGACCGAGCCGGAGGCGAGCGCCGACGTCAACGCGTTGGGGCCGCTGCGGCTGCTCGAGGCGATCCGCCAGTCGGGCCGACCGGTGCGCTTCTGCCAGGCGAGCACGTCCGAGATCTTCGGCGCGGCGCCCAACCCGCAGGACGAGGAGACGCCACTGCGGCCGACCACGCCGTACGGCGCGGCGAAGGGCTACGCGCATCAGGTCGTCGGCCACTACCGTGCCCGCTACGACCTCTTCGCCTGCTCGACGATCCTCTACAACCACGAGTCGCCCCGGCGGCCGGAGCAGTTCGTCACCCGCAAGCTGACGCGCGCCGCCGCGCTCGTCAAGCTCGGCAAGCTCCGCGAGGTCGTCGTCGGCTCCCTCGACGCGCGCCGCGACTGGGGCTACGCGCCCGACTACGTGCGGGCGATGCGGCTGGCGCTCGCCGCCGACGAGCCGGACGACTACGTGGTCGGCACCGGCGAGACGCACAGCGTCGCCGAGTTCGCCGAGCTGGCGTTCGCCCACGTCGGCCTCGACTACCGGGACTACGTGCGCACCGACCCGACGTTCGTGGCGACGAGCAGCACGACCGGGCTGCAGGCGAACCCGGCCCGCATCCGCCGCCGCCTGGGCTGGTGCCCAACGGTGACGTTCGCGGAGCTGGTCGGCCTGATGGTGGACGCCGACCTGGCGGCCGAGGCGGCACGCGCCTAACCGGGGTGCTGGCCCGCGTTGTGCACGCGTCCCCGCGAGAGAAGCGGGAGGTGCCTCCGTTGGCGGTCGTCGCCGTCGTCTTCGTCGTCGTCGTCCTGCTGCTGGCTAGCTGGGGCGCGGCCCTGTTCCTGCGTAGCGCCGGGCCGCCGTCGATCGCCGACGCGGCGGCCGCGATCATCGGCGTGTCGATCGGCGGCTACCTGGTAGCGGCGCTCTTCGGCGCCGTGAACCTCGGCGGGCCGTTCCCGGCTGCCTTCGCGGCGCTCGTCGGCGCGATCCTCCTCATCGCCGTTCGGGGCGCGTCCGCCGCCGGCGGGCGTTGAGCCCCCGGCACCGGGCGGTGTGCCTTCCACGAGGAAGCACACGCGGATCGGACGGGGCCTAACGGCCCACAAGCGCGGCGACGCTTCTTCGGGCGAGCTGCGCCGCCTCGCTGCTGAAGCGCTCGATCGTCTGCCGGTGCGGGCGCTTCCCCCAGCGGTAGTAGTAGTGGGCGCTCTGCCCGACGACGTACGTCCCGGCGAACGAGACCGCCGCCTTCGGCACGGCCGAGACCATGCCGGGCAGCAGTCCAACCAGCGTCCGCGCGACGCTCCGCCAGGCGAACGCCGCCCCGACGACGGGCGCGATCTCGGCGGCGAGCTGCGCCTTCGAGTCGAGCGCCCGCCCGTGCACGGCCGCCAGCTTGAACACCAGCATGGCCTGGTTCTTGGTCAACACGAGCGTGTCGGCGCCGAGCGCCGTCAGCGTGCCGATCACCGGCAGATTCGCCGGCAGGCTCGAGACGAGCGAGAACTGCGCGTTCGCCTTCGACGCCTCCAGGATCAGCGACTGCGCGACCGCCTCCCGCGCGCCAGGCAGCAGCCGCGCCATCGCCAACGAACGGTCGGCGAGCTGGTTGGCCATCTTCGGCACGAGCTCACGGCCCAGGTTCGCCGGGTCGGTTGCGACGGCTAACGCCAGCCGCTCGCCGGGCGGCACGCCGAAGGCGGCGCCGGCCGTGTAGCGGAAGGCCTCGGGCGCGCCGAGCTGGTCGGCCTTGTTGACGACGTAGAGCACGCGCCCGCCGCGGCTCTCGATCTGGCGGGCCGGCGCGGCCTCCGCCGCGTCGACGCCGCGGCCGCCGTCGACGACGAACAGGTACAGGTTGGCGCCCGGCAGCCAGTCGAGCGACTTGCCCGGCTCGACCTCGAGGATGGGAACGCGCGCGGCGTCGCGCGCGTCGGGCTCCTGGCCGCGGTGGTCGAGGCCCAGCAGCGCGCGGCGGAGCGTCCGCTTGCCAGCGCCGGGCGGCCCGACGATCGCGATCGACACCGGCTGCACGGCCTGCAGCGCGATCGCTTGAGGATCGATCTCCGCCAGGGCGCGCCAGAAGCCGACGACGCCGGGGATACCGGGGAGCTTCACCATGCCGACCCTTGAGTATAGGGACCACTCTGAAACGGAACTGAAAGGGTTCGTGGTTTGGGTCGGCACTACGTTCGGGCGGTGAGGTCAGCGCTGCGCTGGCTCGCGTTTGGGAGCGGGCACCCGGCCGGCTGGCGCCTGGCCGCACCCTTCGCGCTCGCCCTG
>DASRFH010000060.1:0-2190 GCA_035651675.1 Chloroflexota bacterium
GAAGGGCGCCAGCGTCGTGATCGGCGCGCCGTTCGCCTCGGGCATCCTGGCGATCGGCCCGCGCGAGGGCGCGACCTACGGCTACCGCCCTGCCGAGGACGACGTCATGGCGCGGGCGCGGAGCATCGCCGACGTCTGCCAACGCCACGGCGTGCCGCTCGGGGCCGCGGCGCTGCAGTTTCCCTTCGGTCACCCGGCCGTCGTCTCAGTCATCCCCGGCCCCAACGCGCCGGACCAGGTGCGCACCAACCTGGCCTGGATGCGCCACGACATCCCGAGCGGCCTCTGGGCCGAGCTGAAACGGGAGGGACTGATCACGTCGGACGCGCCGACGCCGTAGCGGCGCGCAGCGCGCTCAGGACACGCCGGCCGTCACCGGCCGCCGCGCCTACCCCACCGTCACGGAGAAGGGGATGTTCGGGTCAGGCGCCGGGATCTGGATGGCGAGGTGGACGGTCGGCTCTGTGCCGGCGTTCCAGTTGCGGTGGGGGACGCCCTTCGGGAAGACGACCAGCGTGCCGGGACCGGCCTCGTACTGCCTGCCGGCGATCTCCAGGCTCATGACACCGCTCATGACGTAGAAGAGCTGGTCGACCGGGTGGGTGTGCAGGCCGGCCGGGGAGCCTTCGCCGGCCGGCGTCTTGATGCAGTTGACCGTGCACCCGGCGTACTCGTCGGAGCGTGCGAGTAAGGCCTGGGTGAACCGCTTGTCGGCGGCGTCGATCTTCGCGAAGTCGACTCTCTGAACGTACTCCATAGCGGCGCATTGTACGTCCCAGCCCGCGCGCGACGTGCGATGCGGCGCGGGTTGGGGCTCCTCGCCGCTCCGCTGCCGCGACCGGCGAAGGGAGGGCACCGCCGGGAGGGCCGCTGTCGTACATTAGCCGGCGTGCTGGTCGTCGACGCGCAGGTCCACATCTGGTCGCACGGCCCGCCGACCACGCCGACGCACCGGCAGGTCGGGTCGTTCACGAAGGATGAGCTGTTGGCCGAGATGGACGCGGCCGGCGTCGACGCGGCGATTATCCACCCACCCGGCTGGGATCCCGACGCCAACCAGGTCGCCGCCGACGCGGTCGCCCAGCACCCGGACCGTTTCGCGATCCTCGGCAGCCTTCCACTCGACCGACCAGAGAGCCGCGGGCGCGTCGAGGGCTGGCGCCGGCAGGCTGGGATGCTCGGCCTACGGTTCGCGCTGCTCGCGCCGCACCAGCGGAGCTGGCCGACCGACGGCACGATGGATTGGCTCTGGCCGGCCGCCGAGAGCGCCGGCGTCCCGATCGCGCTGCTCGCCGCCGACTTCCTGCCGGTCGTGGGCCGGGTGGCCGAGCGCTACCCCGGCCTCAAGCTGATCGTCGACCACCTCGGCGGTCGGGGCGGCACGACGCCAGCCAAGGACGCCGCCTACTTCGAGAAGATCGACGAGCTCGTCGCGCTCGCCAAGCACCCGAACGTCGCCGTCAAGGCGACCGGCGCGCCCGGCTATTCCAGCGAGCCGTACCCCTTCCGCTCGATCCACCCGTTCCTGCGGCGCATCTTCGACGCGTTCGGCCCCGAGCGCTTTTTCTGGGGCAGCGATCTGACCCGGATGCCCTGCCCCTACCGGCAGGTCGTGACGCTGTTCGCCGAGGAGCTGCCGTGGCTGACGGGCCGCGACCTCGAGCTCGTGATGGGCAAGGCCGTTTGTGATTGGCTGGGCTGGAAGCAGCCTTAGGACGCTGGCCCACTGGTGTCAATCCCGAGCAGAGACGACGAGGGATCTCGGCCGCCGCGCCGTCCACGGCCCCCGGGGTGCTGGCGCACGGCGCGCCGGCCGAGGCTCTTCGCTCCGCCCGGCACGACAGCCGAGGCCGGGCCGGCGAACACCGGGCCGGCGTTCCAGCGCCCGCGCTCGATCTTGTCACCGGTTAGCGTTTTCGACGCGGACCTGCTAGCGTCCTCTTTGCCAACGCGGCTCTCTTCCGATCTCCCGGCTCGTCGGTCTGCCGCCCTGGTGAGTTAGCCCAGACTTTGGGTGCGGCTCCGGGCAGCGTTCCGGGTGAAGAGGGGCGTCGGAGTGAAGGCACCGATCGCGCGGATGGTCGTCAAGGCGGCCAGGGGGACCGGCCGCCGCGACAAAGCCCGGCAGGTCAAACCGCCGCCGCAGCGCCCCGTGCCGTCAGCGCGCACGCAGCACCCTGCCCAGCTCCA
>DASRFH010000061.1:0-13926 GCA_035651675.1 Chloroflexota bacterium
CGGACCCCCTCGCGGGTGGTCCCGGTGTTGAACCGGGTGGCCCCACCCACCGCGACGGCGACCGCGACGCCAACAAGCACCCGGACCAGCACGGCCACGAGCGTGCCGACCGCGACGGCCACGAACACCGCGGCTCCGCCGACCGCGACCAACACGCCCGTGCCGGCGACCGCCACGAGCACGCGCACCAGCACGGCTACAAGCTCGCCGACCAGCACCGCGGTCCCGCCGACCGCGACGCCGACGAGCACGCCGACGCCAGTGCCGCCGACCGCCACGAGCACCCCGCTCCCGGCGACCCCGACCAGCACACCCGACGACGATAGCGCCGGCGGCACGATCCACGACCAGGAGATCCCGACCGACACGCCGACCGCCGTACCCCCGACCAGCACGTCGACCTCGACGCGCACCCCGGTCCCGCCGACCGCCACGCGGACCTGGACCCCCACCAGCACCGCGACGAACACGCCGGTGCCGCCGACGGCGACCTACACGAACACGCCGACCCGCACGCCGACGAACACCCCAACCAACACCCCCATCCCGCCGACGGCCACCTACACCGCGACACCCACGAACACGCCGCGCCCATCGGCCACCCCGACGCGTACCTACACGAACACGCCGACGGCCACCCGCACCAACACGCCCACTCCCACCGCGACCTCCACGTCCACGCCGACGCCGACCGCCACGAAGACCTACACGCCGACCGCCACCGCCACGCCGCTCTCCAACGGCGTCGGGAAGGTCAACGGCGGAGGCTGGCTAATGCTCGACGACGGCAGCCGCGCCACGTTCGACCTGGAGGTTTCCCGCGACGAGCACGGGAAGGTCGCCGGGCACTTCAAGTTCGACGGCGTCAACACGGACGTCGACAGCCACACCATCACTTACGCCCGGTTCGGCGACGACACCGCCACCTTCGGCGGCCGCTGCGACCGCGGCAACACCGTGTGCACCTTCGAGGTGACCGTCGTGGACGGCAGCCACGGCGCCGACAACCGCGCCGGCGACACGCTCCGCCTGTCGTACAACGGGCACCTCGCCGCTACCGGCCACGTCTCCAACGGCGAGATCAACGTCCACAAAGACGCCGACCACGCCGACGGCGAAGACGACGAGGACAAACCATCCGCCACGCCAACCACGAAGCGCGGCAGGGGCCACGCCGACGGCGGCGGCTGGTTGAACCTCCTCGACGGCCACAGCGCCCGCCACGAGCTCGAAGTCGACGTGGACGACCTCGGGAGGGTCACCGGCCACTTCACATTCAGCGGCGACGGCTGGGACCTCGAAAGCCACACCATCACGTCGGCGCGCTTCGACGGCAACACGACCGACTTCACCGGCGTCTGCGACGACGGCCACACGACGTTCGAGGTCGCGGTTCAGGACGGCGAGCATGGCGACGACCACACCCGGTCGATCGGCAAGCTCACCGTCACGATCGACGGCCGCACGACGCTGACCGGCTCGCTGAGCACCGGCTCGATCAACGTCCACCACGACGACGACTAGCCGAGGGCGACCACAAGACCGCCCTCGCCAACACGCCGATGGCGCGGACACGCGCGAACGCTACACGGGGACGAGCACCTCGCCCGCGAGCGCGGCGCGGTTGGTGTTCGGCTTGGCCGGCTCGGCGACCAGCCGCAGACCATCGTACCGGATGATCGCCTGGACGCCGTGCCCGCTCACCATCACCGGCACGCCGGCCCGCGGGTTCAGCACGACCATCTCGACCATCTGCGCCCCGACGTCCTCGCCGGCCCGCAAGTTGATCCCTGCCAGCCGCTCGACGCCGGCATCGCTGTCCGAGCCGTAGATGAAGGAGAAGTAGATCGGCCGAGCCATCAGCCGGCCGTCGAGCAACACGAGCGCCCGGACGTCGGGGAGCACCTCGCGCCCGAGGTCGATCTTCGCCGCATCGGGGTCGAGGCGGCGGTAGGGCGTCGTCCGCCCGACGAGCCCGTTCGGGCCGACCTCGGCCAGCAGATCGTCGTTGACCCGAACCTGCGGCAAGGGCAACCTGCCGTCCATGAGCCGCAGCCCCGGCGCGATCTCGACGCGGCCGTCGTCGTGGGGGGTGACGGTGTAAGCGAGCATACGGTTCGCAACTCCAGCGCGTTGTCCGACTGCGAGCCTACACGGCACAAGTTAACTCGATGCTAATCGTTCGTAAAGTGCGTGTTAGGCGCGGCTACGCGCTCGCCTCGACGCGCTCCGTCGCCACGCTCGGTCCCCCGTCGTCGTCGCGTCCGGCCGCCAGGTGGGCGGCGATCACGCGGCACAGAACCTTGCCCTCGCGGTACCGCCGGCCGAGGAACCGCACGATGTCCTCGTCGTGCGAGTGCCGCACCGCCACGCCGGGCACCCAGACGAGCCGGTAGCCGCAGCGGAGCACACGCGACGCCCACTCGTAGTCCTCGCACGCCGCGAGCGCCTCGTCGAACCGCCGCCGCGCCCAGCACTCGCGCCGGATCATGGTCGCCGCGTTCGTGAAGCTGAACGGCGGCAGCGCCGGCACGCGGATGTGCCGTCCGTACATCCACCAGACGAAGAGGCGCTCGTACCAGGGGCTGAAGAGCCACGGGACCTGGCGCGAGAACGCCGCGGCCACGCCCGGCCGACTGCACGCGCGCACCATCTCCCCGAGCCAATCGTCCGACAGGATCTCGACGTGCGCGCTGAGGAAGGCGATGAAGCGGCCGCGCGCCGCCTCCACGCCCACGTTCAGCGCGCGGCCGTAGGTGAAGTGCTGGAGCTCGACGAGCCGGACAGGCATGTCTCGGCAGTTGGCCGCGATCTCGCGCGTGCGGTCGGTCGAGCCCGAGTCGACGACCACCACCTCGAAGCGGCTCTCACGCTGGGCGCGCAGCCCTTCGAGGAGGACAGGAAGGCCAGTCTGTTCGTTGAAGGTTCGCACCACGACGCTGATGAGCGGATCACGGGTGGGGTAGGTCGTCGTGTCCTCCTGGGCACCAGCCTGTGCCCAGTCAAGCTTGCGACCGGGCTCTGCAGAAAGCATGCCATTGCTCGTCGGCACGATGCCCTACACTCCGCGCCAGCAGCCCGGGTCGAGGTGAAGCTTGATCCGCACGTCTGCGGCGTCGCCGTGCCCACGCTGCGGCCGCACCGACGGCGTCACGCCCCTGGTGTCGACGGCCAGCAGCTCAGGCATCGGCCCGCCGAGCCGCGAGGAGATCGAGGCGCTGGCCGAAGCGCGGGTCCGCGCCGAGCTCGGCGCACCACCGTGGATCGAGCACCTGAACTACGGGGCCGCGTTGGCCACGCTGGCCTTCGTCTGCATGGGCATCCCCGGTGGCCTCTCCGACGCGCTGCGCTATTTCGTCTTCGCCGGGCTGGTGATGGTGGGGGGCGCCACCTTACAGAGAACCATTCTAAAGGAGCACCAGCGGCAGGCGGACGCTTACCGGCTCCGCCGTTTGCAGCTCGAAGCCGAGTACGCTGAGGCGGCCGCGCAACGGCTGTGGGCCGTCCAGTACTGCCATCCCTGCGCGACCGGATTCCTCCCTGACTCCGGACCGGCCACGCCAGCGGAGCTGCGCTCGTACCTGCTCCGGGGCGAGTACCCTACGGCCATCCGAGGAGGTCCCACTTGAAAATCGAGCGCATCACCCCCTTCCTGGTCGACCGCTGTCTGCTCGTCCGCGTCTACACCGACGCCGGCATCGTCGGCACGGGCGAAGCTGGCCTCTGGGCCCACCACCGGATCGTCTACGAGGCGATCAAGGACCTGAGCGAGTACTACGTCGGCAAAGACCCGACCAGGATCGAGCACCACTTCCAGGTCGTCTCCCGCGACACCCACTTCATGGGGGCCGTGCTGAGCGCGGCGATGAGCGGGATCGACATCGCGCTGTGGGACATCCTCGGCAAGTCCCTCGGCAAACCAGTCCACCAGCTCCTGGGCGGCAAAGTGAGGGACCGCGTCAAGGTGTTCGCCAACGTCGTCGGCAACACGCTCGACGAGCGGGCCGAGAGCGCTCGCAAGCAGGTCGAGGCCGGCTACACCTCCCTGCGCACGCAGCCGATGTTCGCCGGCTGGGAGGGCCAGGACTCGACCAGGGTGATCGGCGACGCGGTCGCCATCGTGAAGGCGATCCGCGATGCCGTCGGGTACGAGGTCGACCTGGGCGTCGAGATCCACCGGAACCTGCGCAAGAACGAGGCGGTGATCCTCGGCAACGAGCTCCTACCGTACCGACTCGCCTACTACGAGGACCCTCTCGCGCCCGAGAGCACGGACGCGCTCCGTTACGTCGCCCAGCACGTCGACATCCCGATCGCGGCCGGCGAGCGCTCCTACAACCTCTTCCAGTTCAAGGAGATCGTCGACACCGGCGCGGTCGCCCTCATCCGCCCCGACCTGTCGCTGGCCGGCGGCTTCACGCAGGTGAAGAAGATCGCCGCGCTGGCGGAGTCGGCGTTCGTCGGCGTCTTCCCGCACCTGATGGGCAGCCCGGTGAACATCGCCGCCTACGTCCAGCTCGACGCCGCCATCCCGAACTACTACCTGATGGAGGCCCACACGCAGGCCGACCACCTCAACGACATCCTGGAGAGCCCACCGCGGCGCGACGGCGGCTACGTCCTGGTGCCGGACCAGCCCGGCATCGGCGTCGAGCTGCGCGAGGAGCAGTTGGCGCGGTTCCCCTACCGGCCGAACCCGATCCGCGGCTACTTCCACGCCGACGGCTCTGTTGCGCACTGACGGACCGCCCCTGCCGGGCGCGGTGGGCTCCGGAAGAGCCCGACCAGGCTCGATTCCACCAGAGGAGGCGCAGGTGAACGACACGCTCGAGAAGCTGATGGGAGGCGCGTCCGTCGACGAAGCGGGAGGCCGCGCCGCGTGGGACGAGATCTGCCGGCGCAAGCTCCCTCCGGCGAACGCGACCCTCCGCGGTCTCGTCTCCTCCCGCGTCGAGGTCATCCGAGACGCCTACGGCGTGCCGCACGTCTTCGCCGACCGCGAGCCCGACCTGTTCTTCGGCCTCGGCTTCGCGATGGCGCAGGATCGGCTGTGGCTGATGGACTACCTCCGCCGCAAGGCGACCGGCCGGCTCGCCGAGCTGCTCGGCGAGAAATACGTCCAGCAGGACCTGCTCTACCGCACGCTCGACTTCCCGACCATCTGTCGACGCGACCACGCGCGCCTGGCGCCGCGCTGGCGCGACTTGCTGGACGGGATGGCCGCCGGCGTCAACGCCGCGATCGTCCAGGCCGGCGGGGAGCTGCCGATCGAGTTCGACCTGCTCGGCTACGAGCCCGAGCCCTGGACGCCGATCGACGTCCTGATCGGCCTGCGCTACCAGTGGTGGGGCCTCTCGGGCCGGCTCTTCCAGATCACCACCAACACCATCCTCGACCGCGAGCTCGGCGAGAAGGCCGACGCCTTCACGAAGCCCGAGCGGGACGACCTCTACATCGTCCCCGACGGCCTCAACAAGGGCTCGACCGACGCCGCGGTGGCGCCGATCCGCGACTCACTGCACGTCGGCGACGACCCGCACGGCTCGAACAACTGGGTCATCGCCGGATCGCGCACCCGCTCGGGCAAGCCGCTGCTCGCCAACGACCCGCACTACAGCTACGCCGAGGCGCACGGCAACTTCTACCCCTGCCACCTCTCGGGCGCCGGCCACTCCGAGGCCGGCTTCGTCTTCCTCGGCACGCCCGGGATGATGACCGGCCGTAACGACCGGATCGCCTGGGGCTTCACCAACAACGGCGCGACGATCCGCGACCTCTACGCGGAGCGAATCGAGGGCGACCGCTACTGGAAGGGCGACCATTGGGAGCCGCTCGCGACGCGCGAGGTCGAGATCGCCGTCAAAGGCGACCGGCCGGTGCGCAAGACCATCCGCGCGACCGCGCACGGCCCGATCGTCAACGAGGTGCTGCCCGCCGGCGCGCTCCAGGGGCTCGACCTCGGCGGCCGCCTCCAGGAGGCGCGGGTCGGCGCCGACGTGCCGGCTTTGTCGCTCCGCTGGGTCGGCTTCGAGCCGATCGACGACGTCCAATCCCTCGTCGAGATGAACACCGCCGGCAACTGGCAGGAGTTCCGCGCCGCGCTGCGCAACTGGGCGTGCAGCGTCACCAACTTCATCTACGGCGACGTCGACGGCAACGTCGGCTACCAGCTCTCGGCCCGCGTTCCGATCCGCAAGGTGTCGACGCGCGCCATCCGTCCGGCCTGGGACCCGGACCACGAGTGGGAAGGCTATATCCCGTTCGACGGCAACCCGAGGCTCGAGAACCCACCCGACGGGATCGTCGCCACCGCCAACCAACGGCCGATCAACCCGAGCTACCGCTGGCCGTTCTACGGCGCCTACGCCGGCGGCACGCGCATGGCGCGCATCTGCCAGGTGCTGCGTTCGAAGAATGACCACGACGCCGCCGACTTCCGTCGGATGCAGCAGGACACCAAGGAGCTGATCGCCGAAGAGACCGTCCCGCGGATCGTCGCGGCGCTGCGCAAGTCAGACGACCCGCGCCTCGCCCGCGCCGCGGACCACCTGGCAGGCTGGGACTTCGTCGCCCGGACCGACGCGGTCGCCCCGACGCTGTTCGAGATGTTCATGGACCGGTGGACGCCGGTGTACGCGGCGAACGCCGGACTACCGGAGGACGCGACGGTCCGCGCCGCGGCTGGACACGCCGCCCACCGCGCGCTCGTCGGCGAGGACGCGGCCATCCCGACCGACAGGCTCGACGGCTTGATCGCCGAGGCGATGCGCGCCGCGCTCGACCAGCTGACCGAGCGCTTCGGCGCCGACGACGCGGCGTGGCTCTGGGGCCGCGTCCACAGCTACCAGTGGCCGCACCCGCTTGGCGGCATCGGCAAGCTCGGGGAGCTGCTGAACGGCCCGCGGCTGCCGTGCCCCGGCACCCAGAACGTCATCAACAACCTGGCGCCCTCGCACACGGAGCCGTTCGTGGTGGGCTCCGGCCCGACCTACCGGCTGATCGCCGACCTCGCCGACCCGAGCGCGGTGCTGATCAACAGCCACTGCCCCATGTCCGGCCATCCGGCCAGCCCACACTACGCCGCGCCGATCCGCGACTGGGCCGAAGGCAACTACCAGCTGCTCCGCCGCGACCGCGCACTCGTCGAGGTCGAAGCCACGGGACGGACCGTGATCGCTCCGTAACCGCCCGAGTGTGGCGCGCGACACATTTGCGCGCGCACCGAGCTTGGTATGATGCCGCCCAGGTGGCTACGGGAAACCCTTAGTCAATCTGGGTGGTAGATGGAACCGATCTCGGCCGTCCTCGGGCGGCGCGCCGTGTGCACGGCGGCGCACGTGCCCCGGGCACGGCCCCATCCGCGGACAGGTCGAGTCAGGCGTCTCCTCCCGCGGACGCTTCGCTTCGTCACCACGACACGCCTGCCAGCCAGCAACGACATCCTGGGCGGTTAAGCGTGGCCCACCGCTGGCGCCTCTCCGGCATTGGCGCGCCGATCGCGATCGGGTGGGGCGAGACGGCGGCCGTTCAACCCGCCGCGCTCGCCCTCGCGGTCGTCACCGGAGCCGTCGGCGCGGCGCTGCTGCTGTTCGGCTACGAGGGAAGCCGACCGCTGGACCCACTCGCCCTCGGGCTGTTCCTGGTGCTCGGGGTGGTGGCGCGGTCGCACGCCTTCGCGCCGTTCGATCGGAGCTCGTCGGCGCTGGCAGTGGTCCCCGTCCTGGCAGCGGGGATGGTGCTCGGAGTGCGCGGCGCGGCGATGACGGCGCTGGCCGGGGGCATGGCGCACGCCGCGATGCGGCGCCTGCCCTGGTACAGGACGCTCCTCAGCTGCACGACCGACGTCGTGTCCGCGTCGCTCGCCGCGCTGGTTTTCGGCTTCGCCGGCGCCGCGCCCGCTCCGGGCGGTATGCCGCGCCTGGTTGTGCTCGGTGCGGCTATGGGGCTCGCGCACCACCTCTACGTGTTCCTTGTCGCCCTCGCGGTCAGCGCCGAGCACGACGCGCCGCGCCAGCGGGCCCGGGCCGAGCAGCTCGGCTGGTCGTGGCCGGGGTCCGCCATGCTTGGCGTTACGGCGGCGCTCCTGGCGCTCGCCTACGCGCAGCTCGGCGCGTGGGGCGTGGTGGCCGTCGTCGCGCCGGCGACGATCGTGCTGCTGATCGCCAAACGAGACGCCGGCCGCACCGTCGAGAGCGTGCCGGAGCTGCGGCGGCTCAACGACGAGCTCCACGCGCTGAACCGTGAGCTGCGTGACGAGATCCGCCAGCGCGAGCTGGCCGAGGCGGAGAACGCGCGGCTGGCTGGCGAAGCGGCCCGCGCCGCCGCGCTGCAGGAGGCCAACGAGCTGAAGAGCCGCTTCATCTCGATCGCATCGCACGAGCTGCGCACGCCGTTGACCATGCTGAGCGGTTACACGGAGCTAATCCTGGCCGAGACCGCGCCGGACGACCCGCGCCACGAGATGCTGGCCTGCGCGCACCAGGCCGCCGTCGAGCTCGCCGAGCTCGTCGAGAACCTGCTCGACGCCTCGCGCATCGAGCTGGGGAAGATGGAGATCCGACCGGTCGTGGTCGACCTGGAGGCGACCGTCGAAGCCGTTCTCGACGGACTCCGGACGGGCGCGGGGCGGCACCCGCTCGTGGCCGTGGTCGAGCCCGAGGCGCGATGGGTCCACGCCGACCCCGCCCGGCTGCGGCAGATCCTCCTCAACCTGGTGGGCAACGCCATCAAATACTCGCCCGGAGGTGGCGAAGTCCGCGTCGGCGCGCGTGCGGCCGGGAGGCTCGTCGAGATCTCGGTCGCCGACCGCGGGATCGGCATCGCGCCCGACGAGCTAGGCAGGATCTTCGATCCGTACAAACGGGCGACCCCGCCGTCGAACGCCCAGATCAAAGGCACCGGCCTCGGCCTCTACATCGTGCGGAACCTGGTCGAGCTGCACGGGGGGACGGTGCGCGTCGAGAGCCAGCGCGACCGCGGCAGCACGTTCGTCGTGACGCTGCCGATCGCCAGTCTGGCTGACCTGGCCGCGGAGGAAGCCGCCGGCTGACGCGCCGCCGGCCCCTCGTCGGCTCGCCTACGTCGAGAAGCCCTCTGGCTGCGCCCTTCGGGGGTTAGGAACGTCCCCAGACCCGAGGTCGGCCGCGGAGGGGCGCGTAGCCGAACCGCCTGAGCACTGAGATCAGCCCCGACTCCTCTCCGAGGCCTCCGACCGGGCGGCGGAGCGCCGCCCGGAGCGCGGCGTCCTCCGGGCGCTCCTGGCGCAGCCGGAGCAGCACAAGCCGCAGCGCGCCACTCGGCCGTCCAGCGATACGCCGCGCCTCGGCCAGGAGCGCGCTCGTCTCGTTCTCCACGGCGCTGTGCAGCCTAACAGGCCGCCAGGCGCAACGGCAAGGCGCCCAAGAGAGCGCTCCCTCGGTCCGTGCGAGAGGGTGGCGGCAGGCCAGGCGGCCCTCTCACAAGGAAGGAACGAGCTGCCGGCTCACCGCCGCGGCGCCGGCTTCGCGGGCGCGGTCGGCGTGCGTCCGGCCGGCGCTGGCGTGGCCGTCGCCGGCGGCGACGGCGGCGCGGGCGTGACGGTCGGCGGCGCGGCGGGCGCGGCGGACGAGGGGGTCGGGGTCGGTGGGCGCGGCGTCGCGTCGGCGCCCGGCGCACCGGGGGCGCCGGCCGGGCGGTTGGGAGCCGGCGTCGCCGCGGCCGGGGCGGTGACCGGCAGGGGCGCGCCCGGCGGCCGGCCGGCTGTGCCGTATAGCGTCACGGTGTGCGATGGCTGGTAGCTGCTCTTCAGCGTCAAGACGCGGGGCGCCGGCTGGCCGGGCGACGTCACCCGCCGCACCACCTCCACGTCGAATCCGTCGCGCGCGGCCTCGACGACGATCGACCGGCCCCACGGCATCGTCGGATCTTCCTCGGACAGCGGCGTCGGGTCGGCCGGTACCCGGTTGGTGATCCGGGGCGGATCGACCGAGACGGTCCAGCCCGGCTTGGTGCCGTAGAGCTTGAAGACGATCTTCTCGTCGTCGGCGCTCGCCTGGATCAGGACCGGCGTCTTAGTCGGGTTGATCCACTTGAAGTCGAGCTTGGCGTCGGCGTCCACCGTCACGTCCAGGCCGACCACGCCGCGCGACGTGTACGACGGGATCCAGTACAGGTGCCAGTAGCGCTCCTCGAGCGGGTAGCCGGCCCAGAAGACCGGCTGGAAGAGCGTCGTGGCCACCTGACAGATGCCGCCGGCGACGCTCGGAACTGTCTTCACGCCGTCGTCGCCGGACGTGATGCCGAAGCCCCACTTGAAGCCGGCCTCCAGGGTCGTCGGCCCAACCTCGGCGTTGAACGAGAACGTCCCGCCCGGCGGCACGACCGTACCGTTCAGCCGCTCGGCCGCGAGCTTGACGTTCCAGCGCTTCTCGGGGATCGCACCACCCAGCGGGGTGCTGCCGCTCTCGATGAGCTGGGCGCCTACGAGCGCGGCGGCCGTGTCGGCCGACACCGCCGGCGGCACGGCAACCAGCGGCAGCTCGACGGTCGTCCCGGCCGACTGGATCGCGCGATCGAACGCGGCCAGCGTCGCCTCCTGGTCGAGCTTCCGGCCGGGCGTGGCGTCGCGCAGCAGCTTCGGCTTGCCGCCGTCGAGCGCGAACCGAGCGTTCACCGGCTCCTTGTCGAGCGCCTTCGCGAGCCGCTGTGCGAACGCGCGCACCTGCCACTCGTCGAGGACGAGCTTGACCGGGCTGCCGGCCGCCTTGGGGAAGTCGAGCGCGAGGAGCTGGGCGGTCTCCGCTCTGTCGAGCGTCCAGCTCCGCTCCCCGCCGACGACGGTCAGGACTGGTGGGTCGCGCCCGAGGATCTTCGCCAGCAGGTCCCGCGCAGCCGCGAACTGGTCGTCGGAGAGGCTCGGCCGAACCGGCCTGGTGGCCAGCTCGACCTCCGCCTTGCCGTCGGCCAGCGCGCGTCGAACCCGATCGGCCGTGGCGTCCAGGTCGAGCGCGACGCCGTCGACGGCGGGCGTGAACTGGAAGGTGCCAGCGTCGTCGATGTGCAGCCGGGCATCCCGGGCCGGACGGGCGACGTCCGGCGCGATCGCCGCGAGCGCCGCTTCGATCCCCTGCGCATCGGGCCCGCGCGCGGTGACGCTCCAGCTCCGGTCCCCGAGAGTAAGCCGAAGCCCGCGTTCGGCCGTGTCCGGCGTGGGGGTCGGAGCGGCGCCCTGCGTAGCCTCGGGCGCCGCGGTCGGCGCCGTCGGCGTTGGCTCGCTCGTCGCGGGAGGCGTCGGCAGCTGCCTGGCGCACGCTGCCGTTGCGCCGACGGCTAGCGCGCCGAGGAACGCGCGTCTCGACACGACCGCTGGCACGGACGAGAGGGTAGTCGGTGGACCCCCTCGGTCGGCCACTGTGGGATACTCGACCCCCGATGCCACGGCGGGCGGTGCGAGTGCCTCGCAGCCCCGCCGCTGGCGAGCAGATCCGGAAGGGGAGTCGTGTCGTGCCCGAGATGACCGGGGGCCAGGCCCTCGCGCGCACCCTCAAGCAGGAGGGGATCAGAACCGTCTTCGGCTTGCCAGGCGTCCAGCTCGACTGGGCCTTCGACGCCCTCTACGAGGAGCGCGGTGCGATCCAGGTCGTGCACACCCGCCACGAGCAGGCCGCCGCCTACATGGCCGACGGCTACGCCCGAACGACCGGCCAGATCGGCACGTACCTGGTCGTTCCCGGCCCAGGCGTGCTCAACACGATGGCCGCGCTGGCGACCGCCTACGCCTGCAGCTCGCCGGTGCTCTGCCTGACCGGCCAGATCCAGTCGGACCTGATCGACCTCGGGCGCGGGCTGCTGCACGAGGTGCCCGACCAGCTCGGCATCCTGCGGCACGTCACGAAATGGGCGGGGCGCGCGGCGACGCCGGGCGAGATCCCCGGCATCGTCCACGAGGCGTGTCGCCAGCTCCGCAGCGGACGCCCGCGGCCGGTCGCGATCGAGATCCCGCCCGACGTGCTCCAGCGGAGGGCCGACGTGGACATTGGCCAGCCGCTGCCGCCCGAGCGGACCGCCGGCGACCCCGAGGCGCTGGAGAAGGCAGCCGAGGCGCTCGGCCGAGCCGAGCGCCCGATCATCCTGGCGGGCGGCGGCGTGCTGGCGGCCGGCGCGTGGGACGAGCTCCGCCAGGTCGCCGAGATGCTCGAAGCGCCAGTTCTTATGTCGGGCAACGGGCGAGGCGCCCTCTCCGACCGCCACCCGCTGGCCAGCAACGTCTACGCCCTCCCGGCGCTCATGCCGACCGCCGACGCCGTGCTCGCGGTCGGGACGCGCATGGTGCTGGGCGGTGCGAACCTGATCCAGGTGGGTGCGCGGCCGCTCGTGCGGATCGACGCCGACGCCGCCCAGTTCCACCGCTCGGTCGCGCCGACGATCGGCGTGGCGGGCGACGCCAGGCTGGCGCTCGCCGAGCTGGCGAACCGGCTCGGGCGCCACAACCGCCAGCGGGCATCGCGCCGCGCCGAGATGGACGAGGTCCGGCGCGCTCTCGACAAACAGCTCGGCGCCGTGGAGCCCCAGGCGTCGTTCGGGCGGGCGCTGCGCGACGAGCTGCCCGACGACGCGATCGTGATCGGCGAGAGCACGCAGGTCGGCTACTGGGCCCGCTTCGGCTTTCCGGTCTACGCGCCACGCAGCTACGTTGGCTCGGGCTACCAGGGCACGCTGGGCAACGGGTTCCCGACCGGGCTCGGCGCCCAGGTGGGCAACCCGAGCAGGCGGGTCGTCTCTTTGAACGGCGACGGCGGCTTCATGTTCAACGTCCAGGAACTGGCGACGGCCGCGCAGCACCGCATCCCGCTCACGACGGTCGTCTTCGACGACGGCGCCTTCGGCAACGTCCGGCGGATCCAGGAGAACCAGTTCGGCGGGCGGACGATCGCCTCCGAGCTGCGCAACCCGGGCTTCGCCAAGCTCGCCGAGCTGCACGGCATGCTCGGCATCAAGGCCGAGGGCCCGGACGCCTTCCGCGCCGCCCTGCGCGACGCCCTGGCCAGCGAAAGCCCGAGCCTGATCGAGGTTCCCGTCGGCGTCATGCCCATGTTCCTGCGCCAGATGCAGACGATCGCGCAGCGGATGGCCGAGCGCGTCCCTGCCGGTCGCGTCGTATGATTGGCTGATGGCGCTCGAGGACGCGCTCGCCCCGGCCCGCCAGCCCCCACCCGGCCCGGTGACCTACGAGGAATTCCTCGAGTGGGCCGACGAGGACACCTGGGCCGAGTGGGTCGATGGGCACGTCATACCCCTGCCCTTGCCGATCCACGAAGCCCATGCCCGCATCACGACCTTCCTGATCATGCTCTTCCGGCTGGCGGCGCGGGGCGATTCGCTCGGGCGCGTGCTCGGCGAGCCGTATCAGGTTCGCCTTCCACGATGGATGCGCCGAGGTCGTTCGCCCGACGTGATCTTCGTCGCGCGATCGCACCTGGACCGCTTGCGAGCGCACTACCTGGACGGTCCCGCCGACATCATCGTCGAGGTAGTCTCGCCCGAGAGCATCCGCCGAGACCGCATCGAAAAGCGTGCCGAGTACGAGCAGGCGGGTGTGCCCGAGTACTGGTTGGTCGACCACGAGAACGAAACCGCCGAGGTCCTTCGTCTCGGCCCGGATGCCAGGTACCGGGTCGCGTTCAGCGGCGCGACCGGCTCTTACCAGAGCCAGGTGCTGCCGACACTTCGGCTGAAGGTCGAGTGGCTCTGGCACGAGCCGCCGCTGGAGGACGTCCTGCGCGAGCTCGGCATCCGCTGAACGCTCAAATCGCCAGGGCGTAGCCGTCGCGGCGTGGGTCGGCGCCGCCCATGAGCGCGCCGGATTCGGGGTCGCGGGCGATCCCCTGGCCGCCGCCGACGACCCACGACCATTCGGGGATGGGGTTGACGTGGTGGCCGCGGCCGGCC
>DASRFH010000062.1:0-4695 GCA_035651675.1 Chloroflexota bacterium
GAGCCACTCGCCGTAGACGACGGGATGCCCGCCGGTTGGCAGCACCTCGACGTTGGCGATCCCGATCGCGCCCAGCCGATCGGCCACCCACTGCCCGGCGCGGGCGACGTCCGGGGCATGCTCCTCCTGCGCCGAGATGGATGGGATGCGCAGGTAGTCGAAGTACTCCCCGAGGAAGCGCTTCCGGTGCTGGACCAGGTACTCCTGCCACGCGGGCATGGCGTCAACCTCCGTTCTGCTGAGCTTATGATGGGCCGGTGGACCGAGCGCGTCCCCTCGGCTGCGCGCTTCTCTGGCCTTCGCCCATTCTCCCTCAGGGTGACAGGGAGTGAGTGCACCAGCCCTCCCCTCCGCCGCGGTCCTGTTGGTTCGGTCCGGCACCCACCCAGGGACGATCGAGGTGCTGATGCTGCGCCGGGGCGCCGGCGCAGCGGCGTTCGGCGGCGCCTGGGTGTTCCCGGGGGGCGTCGTCCAGGCCAACGACCACGGGGTTGCCGAGAGCGCCTTCGGCCCGGACGAGGCGATGGCCGAGCTGACCCGCCGGGGCGCCGACCCGCCGCTGGACGCCGGCGCGGCGCTCGCGATCTGGCGCTGCGCGCTGCGCGAGCTGTTCGAGGAGGCCGGCGTGCTCCTCGCCCACGACGCGGCCGGGCGGCCGTTCGCGGCCGCCGACCCTGACGCGCCGGGGATCGTCGGGCTGCGGCGCGCGCTCCAGGAGGGGCGGCTCCCCCTCGTCGAGCTGTTGGCCGCCGAGGGCCTGCGCGCCGACTACCGGGCGCTCGTGCCGTTCTCGCACTGGATCACGCCGACCGGTCTGCCGCGCCGCTTCGACACCCGCTTCTTCGTGGCGGCGATGCCCGCGGGCCAGGTCGCCGCCCACTGCGGCGTCGAGACCACCGAGGCGCGCTGGGTCGAGCCGCACGACGCGCTGCGCGCCTACCACGAGGGCGCGTTCCCGCTCGTCCTGCCGACCCGCCTGCACCTCCAGCGCGTCGCGCCGTTCCGCACGGTCGCCGCGCTGCTGGCCGAGGCCGCCGCCAAGCCGATCCGGACCGTCCAGCCCGACCGCCCCGACCCCGCCCGCGACGATGCCGTGGCCGGGCCGGCGCCGTGGTGAGCGGGTCGCTCGGCCTGCCTGCCGGCGTGCGCCGGCTGCTGGCGCCGAATCCGTCGTCGATGACCGGGCAGGGGACGAACAGCTACCTGGTCGGCGAGCGCGAGGTCGCGGTCGTCGATCCGGGACCGGCCAGCCCGGCGCACGTCGAGGCGTTGCTGGCGGCCGCGCCGCCCGGCGGGCGGGTCGCCGCGATCCTCGTCACGCACGGCCACGGCGACCACACCGGCGCGGTCGCCGGGCTGAAGGCGCGGACCGGCGCGCCGGTGCTCGGCCACGCCGACCTGCCGGGCGTCGACCGGCCGCTGGGCGACGGCGAACGGCTCACGGTCGACGGCCGCGAGCTGGCCGTGCTCGGCACCCCCGGCCACGCCGAGGACCACCTCTGCTTCTGGCTGTCCGACGCGCGCGCCCTCTTCGCCGGGGACCTCGTGGCCGGGGTCGGCACCGTCGTCCTGAGCGAGCTCCCCGGCACGCTCGGCCGCTACCTCGCCTCGCTCCAGAAGCTGCTTGCGCTGGGCCCGTTCACGCTGCTGCCCGGCCACGGCCCCGCCGTCCCCGACGGCCCCGCCAAGGTGCGCGAGTACCTCGCCCACCGCGCCACGCGCGAAGCCCAGATCGTCGCCGCTCTCGCCGATGGCCCGGCGACCGTGGAGGCGCTCGTCGCGCGCATCTACCGCGACACGCCGACCTCTCTGCACGCCATGGCGGCGCGGAACGTGCGCGCGCACCTGGAGCTGCTCGAGGCGAAAGGGCAGGTCCAGGTCACTGACGGCCTCTGGGCACTCCTCCGTTAGGACGGCTTCAGGGCTGACCGTAGATCGCGTGGGTGCCGATTCGGCGCCAGCGGATCGCGGGCTCGCCGTCGACCTCGACCAGCTCGAAGGTGGCGCGGCCGTCGGGCCCCGCGAACGACCACGTCATCTCCCAGATGCCGGAGCGGCCCGTCATCGGCCGCATCCGCAGCGCCGCCGGCCAACGAGGAAGTCCGGGGCCACGGTGACGCGCCCACGCTTCGTTGATGGCGCGGACCGCGGCGAGAAACAGTCGCTGCTCGCGGTCGGAGAGCTGGGCGAACTCGCGCCGAAACTGCTCGGAGCGCTGGAACTTCACTGGCCGTGGGCGGCGGCCTCGAGGTCGGCGATGAAGCTCTCGGCGTCGTCGAAGGTCTCGTAGCGCCCGGTCGCGTACTCGTCGTCGACGCGCCGCTCGCCGGCCTGCCAGTCCTCCGTCCAGAACCAGGCCTGCGATGGATCGATCAGGAGTCGGGGTCGAAGCTCGTACACGCCGTCGTCTCGGAGGACGACCTCGAACAGGTCTGACTTCGGCGCGCGGGCGCGCAGCTCCTTGGGCAGCGTGACGCTCCCCCGCTCAGTCATACGAACGAGGGCGGGCTCGCCGCGCTTTCGACGTGCCATTACTGCAATGCAGTATAGCCGCGGACGTGACGCCCAGGTCGTGCCGATCCCGATCTGGCACCGCGACGAGCTGGCCCGCGCCGGGCCGGAGCAGCTCGATCCCACCTACGTCGCGCCCCACGATGCCAAGGCCCTGACCGACTGCGGTGAGCAGGACGTCTGCCGGCGGCCGTGAGCCGGCCTGCGCGATCAGGTCGTCGTGGGCAGCCGGCCCTCGGTCACGGGGTTCTCCGTCAGGAGCCACTCGTGGAACACGACCGCGGCGAACAGGTCCGTGTCGGGCACCCGCGGGCAGACGGCCAGGTAGCCAGGGCCAGAGGCGCTGGGGCGTGTCGCCCCACCACTCCCGGCCATCGGTCGCGTCTGTTCCAGCACCGCTAGGAGGCGAATGGCGCGCCCCACCGGTCGAGGAACGCCACCTCGGCGACCGGCTTGCGGCGGAGCGGGCCGAAGCTCTGAGCGGGGTAGCCGAGCGGGATGAGCGCGTAGGTGTCCACGTCGTCCGGAATGCCGAGCGCGGCCTTGACCTGCGGCTCGCGGTACAGGTGGATCGTCGTCAGACAGCCGCCCAGCCCGTAGGCGCGCGCCGCCAGCAGCAGGTTCTGTACCGCCGGGTAGATGCTCGCGCCGGCCGTGCGGACCGCCGCCGGGCCGGCCTGGGCCGCGCCCGAGGTGGTCTGCTCGCGCGGCGCGCAGACCATCACCAGCACCGGCGGCTCGTCGCCCATGTGCGCGCCGAGGTGGTAGGCGCTCTCGACCCGCCGCCGCTCGCGCGGGTCCGTGATCGCGGCGAGCCGGCTCGGCGGCGAGTACTCATCCCACGCCTCCCTGTAGAGCGCGCCGACTTTCGCGCGCACGGCCGCGTCCTTGACCACCAGGAAGCGCCAGCTCTGGGCGTTGCGCCCGCTCGGCGCGCGCGTCGCCGCCTCGATCAGCCTGGCCACCACGTCGTCGGGCACCGGGTCGGGCCGGAAGCGCCGGATGGAGCGGGTCGTGTAGATCGCGTCGAGCAGCGATGGGGCGTCCGTTGTCACCTGCTGTACCTCCTCGGTCCGCGCGAGGATACAGTCTCACGGTGCACGCACCCCCCATCACTCCCCCTCCCACGCTCCCGCGCTCCCAGGTCGATCGGCGCTGGCGCCAGACGTTTATCACCCTGTGCGGCTCGCAGCTGCTGGCGATGCTCGCCTTCTCGATGGCGCTGCCGTTCTTGCCGCTCTACGTCCAGCGGCTGGGCGTGGCCGACCCCGAGGCAGCCGCGACCTGGGCCGGGCTGATGACCTCGGGGAGCGGCCTGATCCTCGCGCTTATGGCGCCCGTCTGGGGCGAGCTGGCCGACCGCCACGGGCGCAAGCCGATGGTCGCCCGCGCGCTGCTCGGCAGCGGCTTCATCGTCGGCGCGATGAGCCTGGCGCGGTCGCCGACCCAGCTCCTCGTCCTGCGCACGATGCAGGGCGCGGTCTCGGGCACGGTCGCCGCCTCGCGTACGCTGCTGGCCAGCGTCGCGCCCGCCGCCGAGCTCGGCTTCGCGCTCGGCATGATGCAGACGGCCCAGTTCGTCGGCAGCTCGGCCGGCCCACTCATCGGCGGGTTCGTCGCCGACCAGTTCGGCTACTCGACCGCGTTCCTGTGCACCGGCGTCATCCAGATCGCCGCCGGCATCGCCGTCATCCTGCTCGTCCACGAGGACTTCAAGCGGCCGGTGGTCGCCGCCGACGCGCCGAAGCGGAGCGTCTTCTCGTCGTTCCACCTGGTGTTCGAGATCCCCGGCCTCTTCGCGTTGATCGGCACGCTCTTCTTCGTCCAGGCCGGCGTTGGCGCGGTCTCGCCGGTGCTGGCGCTCTTCATCGGGGGCCTCGTGCCGGGCGGCGACCAGAGCGGCGTGGCGACGATCGCCGGCCTGATCCTCGGCTCGACGGCGGTCACCAGCGCGCTCGCCGCGATCATGGCGGGGCGCCTCGGCGACCGCGTCGGCCACGAGCGGTTGATCTGGATCTGCGCGGTCTGCGGTGGGCTGCTCTACGTGCCTCAGGCGCTGGTCACCTCGCCGTGGCAGCTTCTCGTGCTGCGCGCCCTGCTCGGCGTGTTCGACGGCGGGCTGATGCCCAGCGTGATGGCGACGATCGCGCTGCGCTCGCCGGGCGAGCGGCGCGGCTGGGTTTT
>DASRFH010000063.1:0-17949 GCA_035651675.1 Chloroflexota bacterium
GGGGTGAGGAACACGACGTCGCACTCTGGGCGGTCGGCGAGCGCGCGCCCCAGCTCGAGCGCCACGCGCGTCACGCCGCTCAAAGGCCGGTCCAGGCCGTAGGTCAGGAACCCGACGCGGACGGGGCGCATCAACGAACGACGAGCCAGGGCTCGGCTCGAGCCCACGGCTCCCCGGGGGTCCACCGGTAAACCTCGTGCCGACCTCGCCGCAACGCGACACCGCTTCGCCCGACGGAGCACACGAACGGCCTGCCCAGGAAGGTGCAATCGAGCTCCACGTCGGCCGCCGGCCCGGGCGCGGGGAGGTGGCGTCCGGAGGTGCACAAGTACCGGAACGCCTTATCGCACCAGCCGACCACCGGCAGGACGTCGCGCAGCTCCGGGGGCTCGTCGGCGGTGCCGTTGGGATGTCCTTGCCGGGCGAAGCCGCGGGCGGTGCGCACGGCACCGCATGGGAGCAGGCCGGCCGCGAGCCACGCCTTGGTCGGGCCGGGGTCGAACACAAGACCGAGCGGGGCGAGCAGGTCGAGGACGCGAAGGATGTCGCCCACGGCGGCGACCCAGCGCGGGTTGCGGTTGACCCGGCCGTCCGCGTACACGACCTGCGGGAAGCCGCCGTCGGCCTCTCGGGTGCGGACGACGAAGCGGCCGGCGGCGAGCGCGGCTTCCGCGTAGCGGTCGTCGCCCGTGAAACGGGCGGTCTCGAGCAGGCCGGGGATGCAGCGCGCGACGTAATAGGGGAAGTACTTGCCGACGACGGCGGCGCCGAAGCTGTTCTGCGCGATGGCGCCGTCGAGAAGGTGCCCGGGCCGCCGCACCTGGTGGCGAAGGACGGCGTCGGCGGTTCGGGCGGCGTAGGGGCGAACCCACCGGTCGTCCTGGGTCGCTTCGGCGAGCAGGAACAGCGCCTCCAGCAGCGTGCAGGCCTTGTTGGGCACGAACGACGGGCGGCCAGGATCGTCCCTGAAGGATCCGGCGTCTGCGTCCCAGAGCCGGCGGATCTGGCCGTGCTCCAGGTTACGGCGCGCGCTGGCGAGGTACCGGTCGGCGGCCTCGGCGTCGTCGTGGCGCAGATGCAGGGCCAGCCGCAGGAGCGCCGTGTCGGCGGCGGCCTCGTGTGGGGTGCCGGCGGTGCCCGGGTTTTGCTCGAAGAGGGAACGCGAGAAGTGACCATCCTCGGCCTGCGCCGCCAGCAAGTCGTCCCCGGCCCGGCACGCACGGTCGAGCCACGCGGTTTCGCCGGTCGCCCGGTGCAGCTCGAGGTAGCCCGCAACGATGCCCTCGTAGCGCCAATCGTGGCCCGAGCGGCAGTCGATCAGGCAGTCGCGCCACCAGTGCGCCACGGGGCCGCCGTAGCCGCCGGCGGTTCGCGTGGCCTCGATCCAGTCGGCGCACCGGGCGGCCGCGCTACTGGCGATCATCGAGGCCGTCGCGCGATCACCAGCGCGAGGTCGGCCAGCCACGGCGCGCGGTGCGGCCGGAGCGAGCGGCGGTACCTCAGCTCGAACCGATCGGCCAGGTCGGGGCGGCGGATCGCGAGGGCGATCCGCGCTCGCGCCGCCCACCACGCCGTGGTCGGGCTACCGATCCCCAGGACGCGTTCGACACGCAGGCCTGCCCCGCGAAGGATGGTGATCGTCGGGCGGACGCCTGGCCAGGGGCGAGTGCGCCCGCGCAGCAGATCGAACGCGCCGGCGAGGCCGCCGGGCACGAAGCAGGCCGCGGCTCCGCCCGGAGCGACCCGAGCGGCGGCGCGCTCGATCGTCGGAAGGTCGGCGTACAGGCTGAGGAGATGGCCGAGAGCCGCGCGGTCGACGGCGCAACCCACGGCGTGGTCGATCCACGGCCGAGCCAGACGTTCCAGCCCAGGCTCCCCGGAGCAGACGAGCACAGCGCGATCGTCGGCGGCGAGCAGCGGCGCGACCACGTCGAGCCCGACCTGGAGCCCAAGGGGCGGCGCCGTCACTCCCTGGCTGCCGCCGCCCGGCGCTGGCTCAGCACGTCGACGTACTGTTCTTCGATGCGAGCCGCGATCTTCCGCCAGTCGTAGCGCTCCTCGACCTTGCGCCGGCCGGCCGCGCCGAAGACGCGCCGGAGGCCGGGATTCCGGATCAACCGCTCGAGAGCCTCGACCAGGCGTTGGGCATCCCCAGGCGGGACCACGTACCCGTCCCGGCCGTCGTCGACGACGCGGCGGACCCCGGGCAGAGTCGTGGCGACGACCGGCTTGCCGGTCGCCATCGCTTCGATCAGGACGATGCCGAAGGACTCGGCGCCGGTCCCGAGGGAGGGGAGGACGAGGACGTCCATAGCCGCGAGGTGGGCCGGAAGCTCCTCGGCGGAAACCGTGCCGGTCCAGGAGGACCGAGCACGTAAGCCCAGCTGATCGCCCTGGCGACGGTACTCGGGCTGCAGATCGCCGCCGCCCACGGCGAGGAGATGAACTGGCTGTTCGCACTTGAGCTGGCTCAATGCTTCGAGCAGCACGGGAACGCCCTTGAACAGGTGCGCGTGGTCCATCGCCCCGAGGTAGCCGACGACCACCGCGCCCTCGGGGATGCCGAGGCGCGTCCGGATCGGCGACCCGTCGACGTCAGGTCGGAAGCGGGTGACGTCGACGCCATTCGGGATCTCGACGACGCGGCCCGGCTCCTGGGCGACGTAGCGGTAGGAAGGCGAGGCGCGGAAGTGGTCGATCGACACCGGGAGCACGCGGCTCGCCCCGCGCACGACCAACGGACCGATCAGCTTCTGGTACGGGCCGAACTGCCAGCGGAGATCGGGCCGCAAATCCATGTGGTACGTGACGACGTACGGCACGCCGGCGGCGTGGGATGCGAGCCAGGTCAGCTCCGCGCCGAAGATGAACGGCCAGTGCAGGTGAACGATGTCGAACCTGCTGAGCGCCGACAGCAGTCCCGGCGTCAGCGGCGCGTTGCCGAATCGGAGCGGCGTGGGCAGCCGGCAGACTGTGATCTCGGGTGGATCCCGGTACCCGTCGAGCTCGGTCGGCGAGGTAAAGACGGTGACCTCGTGCCCGCGCCGGGCGAGCTCGACGGCGTTGTGGAACGCCACGTTGCCCGTTCCAGCCCAGTACGGGGGAAAGGTGGCGACGACGTGAGCGACGCGGAGCGGTCTCAACCGACCATCTCGTGCCCGGCGGGCTAGAGCTTCACCACACGCGCGCGCAGTGCCGCGGGATCCACCGATCGCATGACGTTCCGCGCATCGACTATGAGACGGGCGTGCTCGCCGATCCACCGCCAATCGTACTCGGCGTGGTTCGTCGCGATCACGACGCAATCGCTGCCGTGGAGCAGCTCCTCGGTCAGCGGCTGGCTGCACAGCTCCTCGACAGGTTGGCGATGGCCGCGCTCGCCGCTCGTGCGCGTCGCCGACGTTATGGTCGGCTGCCGTGAGATCCAGCCGCCGTGCCAGCCGAAGCCCACCAGCGACGCTCGGGGAACGTGTGGGTCGTTGTAGACGGCGTCGGCACCCCGCTCGCGCAGGAGGCGTAGCACCTCGAGGCTTGGGGATTCGCGGGTGTCGCCGACGTTCGGCTTGTACGCTACCCCGAGGACGACCACGCGCGCGCCTTTCAACGTCTTGCATTCGTCGTTCAACGCTTCCATGACCCGCGTGACGACGTACGCGGGCATGGCGTCGTTCACTTCGCCGGACAGCTCGATGAAACGCGCGACGGTGCCGAGCGTCTTCATCTTCCACGAAAGGAAGAAGGGGACCACCGGGATGCAGTGGCCGCCGCATCCCGGGCCTGGATAGAACGGCATGTAGCCGAAGGGCTTCGTCGCGGCCGCGTCGACCACCTCCCACACGTCGACGCCGAGCTGGGCGCAGAGCATCGCCATCTCGTTCGCGAAGCCAACGTTGACCGCCCGGAAGGTGTTCTCCAGCAGCTTGGCGACTTCGGCGGCTCGCGTGGACGATAGGGGAACGACGGTGTCCACGATCGCGCGGTACAGCGCCGAGGTCGCCTCTCGGCAGGCTGGGGTGATGCCCGACACTAGCTTCGGCGTGTTACGGATGCCCCACTTCTTGTTGCCGGGGTCGATGCGCTCCGGCGCGTAGCCCAGGAAGAAGTCGACGCCCACCTGAAGACCCGACGCGGCCAGCCGAGGCAAGACGACGTCCTCCGTCGTGGCCGGAACGGTCGTGCTCTCGAGCACGACGAGCTGGCCCTTGCGGAGCTGTGCTCCCAGACTCTCGGCGGCGCGCTCGACGTGGGCGAGGTCGGGCCGACGCGCCTCGGCGAGCGGTGTCGGAACGCAGATGGTGATCGCATCCGCCTCCCTCAACGCCGCGTACTCGTCGTGGGCGCGGAAGGCACCGCGAGCCACAAGCTCGCGGATCTTCGCGCCCGGCACGTCGTCCACGTGCGACCGCCCATCGTTGAGCCCGGCCACCTTGCCGCGGTCGAGGTCGACGCCGACCACGCGGAAACCCGCCTCGGCGAAGGCAACGGCGAGCGGCAAGCCGGCGTAGCCCAGACCGACCACGCCGACGACGGCCGACCGATCTTCCAGGCGCGCCAACAACAACGCCTGGGTGGCTTCGCTCATCGGCGTTGTGGCATCAATAAGAGGTTCCCCGGTAAACGCCGAGTATAGGATAGGCGTCCGCAGGCGACACCGGGGCCACCACCGTCAGGGGGCGGGCAGTCGAGGACCAAGGCACCACGCTCGTCGCGTCGCTCGCGGTCGGCATCGCGGTCGGCCTCGGCATCATCGCGTTCGCCCTGCTTCAGGACACGTTCGTCGCGGGAGCGCGAGCGGCTCACCGGGCTGTCTTGCGCCCGTTCGCCAAGGGTCTGAGCCGCGCCGCGCGTCGATCGGGCGCCGCGATCCGGCGAACGGCGTTCGGATTGCTGGTGCTCGCCGCCAACAGACTGTCGCGGCGAGCCGAGGTCACGGTTCCGCAAGCAATCGAAACCGGTCGATCCGCGGAGCCGGTCGATGCCGAGGCCGAAGCGGAGGAGCTCGCCGAAGTCCCGCTTTCTGGATCGGGGAGCCCACCCGACCGTGGCCTGCCCCGCCGGGAGGAGTTGCGCCGCCGAACCTACGCGGCGGCGTCGAGCGTGAACGTCGAGGCGGCGGTACGCGCCTTCCTCGCGTCGCGGATCGAAGGTGTGCCGATGGAATCGCTCGTCCGGTATCTCGACCGTGAGTTCGGAGATGGCCTGGGCGTCGGGTTGCTGGAGTCGCTGCGCGCGCGGGGTGTGGTGCGGATCCAGCGCGACAGGCGGAACCCGGTTCGCCTGACCGTGCGGTTCGATCCGTCGAAGGCCGCGAGCGGGCCACGTGGCGGCTGAGGCGCGCACCGCCCGCAAGCGGCCGCGACGGCCGAGCGTTCCAGTGCTCGTCGGGGGGATCCTGCTCCTCGGCTTCTTGCTCGGCGTCGTCCTGCTCGTGGTGGTCCCGGCGGGTCGGGCGGGATCGGGACCGCTCGCGTCGCTCCTGCGTCCCAGGCCGCGCGTCACCGATGTCCGATTCCGCCCTCTGCCCGGCCCGACCTCCACCGCGGTTGGGGCGCGTCCGGAGCTCTGGCAGACGCCGATCGGCGTGCTGTCCTTCCCGTCGGCCGACAGGTCGGCGGCGCTGGCGCGCCAGCCCGGTGCCATCGTCGCCACCTATGCCAATGGGCAGTCGGCGCGCGTGATCGCGCCTCCAGCGCTGAAGGACGCCATGGGAAGGCCCGTGGTCGCCGTCGTCGTCACGTTCGGCGTGGACGAGGCGTTCGGCACGCCCGCACCGCTGCGCCCCCAGATCGTCGAGCCGACCCAGGTCACGTTGACGGGGCTGGGTGCCGATGGTCGGTCGAGCAGCTGCGTGCTCGGGTTCCGGGGCGATGTGGTGCAAGCAGTCGGCGCGACGGGACCGGCCACCCTGGACGAGTGCGCCAACGGGCAGCTGCGCGCCCCTTCGGGCGACATCGTGGGGTTCGCGCTCGACTACGACCGACTCCCGAACCACCGCACCCGTGACGGGGCGTGGCGGCCAGGCGCCGTGTTCGGCAGAACCGTCGTCACGGCGGTGCTCAACGCAGCGGCTGCGTAGGCGGAAGGGGGAGTGGCAACAGATCGCCGTAGCCGGTACCGAGCACGACGGGCGCGACGTACGGGAGGATGAGGAACAGGCTGATGTTGACGGCGCCGTGCGCGAACGTCACGCCGGCGATCGACCGCGTCTTGAGCGCAAAGACCGCGAAGAGCAGCCCGACGAAGAAGACGAAGAAGAGGTCGAGGACCGAGAGGTAGCCGATGTGGAGCGCGGCGAAGACGAGGTTGACGTAGACCAAGCCCCAGCGCCCGAGCGCTCTGAGCGCCGCGCGCTGCATGAGGCCGCGGAAGATGAACTCCTCCTCGAACCCGGTGAAGATCAGCAGGACCAGCGCCGGCTGCCACAGGCTCGCGAACGTGAACCGATCGGCCAGCGGCGCGGGTCGGAAGATGAGGTACTCGCCGATGCCCAGGATCGCTCCGAGCGGCACGATCAGCACTTGGGGCACGAGGTTGGCGGGGATGCGCAGGCCCACCTGACCGTTGGTGTAGCCGAGCTTCCGCTTCGCGATGAAGGCCGCCGCGAAGATCGGCACGCCGATCAGCGGGTACCACGCCAACAGCGGCAACCGGCCCAGGGGGAGGCTGAGGCTGCCGATCCGGATGATCGGCGCGAGCGCGAGGGACCAGTACAGCTCCCGCTTGGCCGTGTCCGAGGTACCCGCGCCGAGCATGACGAGGAACGCGAGAATGCATGCGTGGGCCGGGAGGCCAAGCCGAACGTCGTAGGCAGCGGTGATCCATTCGGCGATGGTGATCGCGATCAAGACGACCAGGGGGACGCGGCACTCGGGCCAGGGGAACGGAGGGATGGCGACCGGCACCTGGTAGGTTTGCGTGGCCGCTCTGTCGCGGACGGCGTTCAAGCGGGTTCGCTCGCGTGGACGTTGAGCCAGAGGCGTAAGTAGCGGTACGGATCCGGTTGTCCTTCGCGCAGAAGCCGGATGACGACCTCCTGGTCGTCGCCGGGCGCGGGCAGGGCGATCCGCATCGGTGCCTCCCACCGCTCGCCGGGCTTCAGCGTCACAGGACCGACGCTCGCCAACACCGTGTCGGCGGTCGCCGCCTCGACGTGGTAGGTGCCGCCGGCGTCGGTGGTCTGGTGGATTCCGACGATCACTTCCGCCGGCTCGCCGACCTGAACGTCGCGCGGGTAGTCGAGGACCACGCGCTGGGGCCCGACCACGTAGAACTCGGTCGGCGCCGCCGGCTGCGTGGTGAGCGTAAGCACGTACGCCAGGCCAGCCACAAGCAAATTGGCGACGACGATCGCCTGTGTGAAGCGCTTCGCCCGGCTCGGTCTGGCCCTGTTGGGTGGGGTGACCGTCCGGGGCGCCGCTGGTGCCGTGCGCGCTCGCCGCACGATCGCCAGCACGAGCAGAAGGAGCGAGGAGCCCACCACCGCGCTCCGGATCGACTCGGGCGCCAGTCCGTGGTCGACCTTGTCGAGGATGAGCGCGAGCACGGCCAAGAGCCCGAGCGACGAACCGAGCGATAGGGCAACGCGCTCCACCCGGTCTATCTGCGCGTTCGTGGGGAAGATCGCGGCGGCCAGGGCGAAGCCCGGCACGTACAGGACGGCGGCGAGGCCGATTGGGGTACGGAGCGCCGGACTCGCGCCCGCCACCAGCAGCGCCAACACCGCGATCACGGCGCACGACGCAAGGTCCCACCAACCGTGTCGGCCACGCGCGGTCGTCGGGGAGTCGGCCTCGGCCGGGACGCTGGTCTGAACGGTCGGCGCGGGCGTCGTGGTGCGCTCCGAGATGGCCACGGCCCTCAATCCTGGTAGGGCGTCAAGGAGCGTTTCCGGTAGATCTGGACGTCGCCGTCGTCGTAGATGCGCAGCTCGCCCGTGACGGGCGGCACCGGGCGCCCAAGGCGGGCCGCGCGGGCACGGATGATGTCGCTGATCAGGTAGGTTCGTAGCCCGACCGCGTTCGGATCGAGGGTCGGCGTGAGGTTCGACGCGTTGACCAGGATGCGGAGCGCGCGGAGCCTCTCGTCGAAGTCCGACCAGTAGAGCTGCCCTTCCTTCATGTAGTCGCCCAGGAAGCGCAAAGCGCTGACCTCGGACGGAAGGTAGAAGCTCCAACCGTTGCTCACGGCCGGGTCGTTCGTGGCTTTGGCGATGCCGAGCAGGGCGAGGATGCCCAGCGCCCCGCTGGCGAGCACGCGCGTCCGCGGCTTCGGGCGCCATTCGGTCAACCCGATCGCGACGATCGGCGACGCCATCATGACGAAGGTAGGGAACGAGCGGTACTGCAGGTTTCCGCCCAGCATCCCGGCGTTGTCGGCGACGACGCTCATCGCGCCCTGGAGGGCGCTGGCGCCGTACAAGAGCCACAGGAGCCACCTTCCCAACGTCGGTCGGTCCCCGACCCCCGCGAGCCAGCGCAGGCCCATGCGGATCCAGAGCGCCGCCGACCCCGCGAGCAGCAGGTAGGTGCCGAGTGAGAGGAGGAAGTAGACCCGGATGTCGACCCATTGGTCGAAGATGGCGGCGTAGGCGTTGTACCGCGTGGTGGAGGGGTCGGGACTGGTCGTGAGCATCAGCCGAGACAACCGGTCGAGAATGGACGGGATCTGACCCAGCGTCTGCCCGGACGGCGGGTAGATGTACGAGTTGAACAGGAAGGCGAGCACGCCGGCGAAGATCGGGACGTACAGCAGTCGGCGTTGCGTCGATAAGGAGACGGGGCGGAGTCCCGGCCCAAGCCAACGCGCGACCCACGAGCCGACGAGCGCGGTCGCCAGCGCCCACACGTACGACGACCCGAACCAGGAGTTCGTCGCGATCGTCCCGTAGACGGTCAGGTAGAACAGGAACACGTACGTGGCGTAGAGCGGCGTTTTGTCGGCGTGGCGGAAGCTTCGAAGCAGCAGCCACATCGACAGCAGCAGAAAGACGCGCAGGACGCGCTCGTGGCTGCCGCGCAGGATGACGAACAAGAACTCCGGCTGCACGAAGAGGATGAGCGTCGCGACGGTCGCGGCCCGGGCCGATCCGGTGAACTCGCGGTAGACAGGCCAGGCAACCAGCACGAGCGTGGCCGAAACGAGCGGGTAGATGAGCTGCAAGAGCGTTTCGATCTTCACGCCGGTGAACGCGACGATGAACGTCGAGACGGCGCTGAAGGCGTAGCCGTTCGAGTAGAGCACCCCACTGGGTGAAAGGATGGTCATGTCGCGGATCATCGCGCGGATGTTGTCCGCTTGACTGGCCGTGTCGCCCTCGACCCATCGGCCGCTGAAGCGGAACGTGAAGTACGCGCCGACGATCAACGCGAACGAGAAGACGACGCTGATCGACCACCGCGCGTCGTCGGCCTCCGGCGCCGGGCCACCGCCCACCGCCGCCGGCGGCGCACCGGGGCTAGGCCGCACGATCGTCCGGGCGCGGAACCCGCCAGACGACGAGCCCGATCCCGACCGCGAGCGCGATCAGCAAGGTGACGCTCGCCGTGATGGCGCTGCCGGCGAACGGCCGGAGTCCCTGCGCCACGAGGATTGCGCTTAGGTCGGTCGGCGGCGCGGGGGCGATCCGTACGGTGGTGGCGTCGGAGCTGACGGCGTCCGTTCCTGGCGCGACTGCCCTGATCTCCCAGTCGCCGGCCGCCGTCGCGGGCCAGATCGCCTCGGCCTCGACGGCCCGGTCGGCGGGCACGTCCACGATTGTCGACGCGACGGTCTGGCCAGGCGCGCCTTTGCGCGCCACCGTGAAGAGGATCGGGACAGCGGTCAAGCTTTCGTCGCCGTTGTTCCTCACGGTCACGGTGAGCCGCGTGGGCGTTAGCTCGGATGGTTGGTCGCCTTTCCAGCGTGGCGCCGCCAGCGACAGGGACGCCGGCCTGGCGGCGGCCGCGGCGAAGCCCGTCCGGTCGGAGTACGAAACCCGGTACGTACCCGGGCCCAGGTTCGCCGCCCACGCTGGGGCATCGGTCGCCTCGGCGAGCTGCAGCAAGAAAGCGAAGCCGTCGGCCGTCCTCCTCACGTCCCATACACGCGCGCCGGGGAAGACCGCCTCCGCCTTACCGAACTGGTCGAAGAAGACTTTCAAGTCCGTGCCATCGCCCAGCGGCGTGACCGCGTCGACCGCGCGGCGGAACGCCTGCATGCTGGGGCCGTCCGAAGGCGGCACGATTTCGAAGAGATCCGGCCTGGACGGCCCGTTCGCGATCTGCACACCTGAGCGGTCGGCGTAGAGCAGCTTGCCGTTCGTCGAGATGAGCTGCTGGACCTGCGTGCCCGAGCTGAGGTGCTCCCAGGTGGAGAGGTATGGGCCGCCCAGTGACCCATAGCGCAGCGCCTCGGTCTGGTCGATCTGCCAACTGCCGAGCTCGCTGCCCACGAGGTGAACCTTGTGGTCGACGGCGCTCACGTACAACTTCGGCACGTCGTTCGAGTAGCTGACGTACTCGCACCGCAGGCCGACGAACGAGCTGTCCAGCGTGCCACTCCCGGGATCGGTCGTCTGGCCGGTGTAGTACGGAGTGTCGCCCCCGATGCCGCAACCTTCGTACAGCCCTTCGGTGGTCCAGTAGGCTGGCTTTTCGATGGCGGTCATAGACACCGCGGCCCACGGGTTGTCCACGACCCAGCGCGGGAACTCGGCGTAGGGGACGCTGGTGAAACGGGTCCCGTTACCCAGGTCGACGATCGCGGGCATCGGGCGCCGCCCATACAGGTGGAGGCCGAAGCTCCACTTGTGTTCGTGCTTCGGATCCCACGAGTACCGGATCTCGTTGCTCGGCCCGGGAACGTTCTCCGACGCGTAGTGGTCGCCGATGAAGAAGTCGGCGTCGCGGATCACAAGGTCTGGGTAGCCGTCGTCGGCGCCGGCCAGGTCGTAGAAGGCGAACGGGTTCTCCCAGTCCGCGACGGTGTGCCCGGGCGTTCCGACCTGGTAGAGCGAGTACGTGAACCAGTTGTGCGGGCGGCCGCGCGAGGCCACGAACTCGCCGATGGAGTCGACGCGGGCGTGCGCCCAGTCGATCTGGATTGGCGGGAACGTCGAGTTGTAGTTCTTGACCACGCCGAATCCGGCGCCGGGAATGCCCCACAACGGGCGTGGCTCCGGGAGCTTTGGTAGCGAGTCCGGGTCGGGGCCGGCGACGCCAAGGTGCGGCCAGAGTATCCACGTGGACGGAACGAGCTCGTCGTCCGCCTCGTTGACCATCACGAGCGTGCGCAAGATCGCCCACTCGTCGCTGACGGGTGGCGTTGCCTGGATGACCTCCCACTTCGGACGGCCGGATCCCTTGGGGTCGTGGACGTCGATCGTCCAGTCGATCTGGCCGTCGTTGCGCACCTGGTCGAGGAAGCGCTCGTAGCCGAAGCTGGCCTTGACGGCGCCGTCGACGACGATGTGCAGGTTGTAGTTGACGACGCCACCGCGAACCCACCAGCCGTCCGGCGCCGTCACTTTCACAGTGGGGAAGCGGGACTCGACCGAGCGCGGATAGCCCCTCTCGTACCCGTACCGCAGCTCGCCGTTGCCCGCCACGTCGTCGTAGAAGTCGGCGACCGCGGCGCCGTTCTCGTGGTGGAAGTCGACGATAAGACTCGCCCTGCCGGTTGCGCCGGCGTCGAAGAGCCACACGGCGTCGTCGGTGTTGAGCTGCGTGCGCCAGTCCCCGTTCGGGTCGACTGGCGTCCGACTGTACTGGTAGGCGCGGTCGTGCTGCGTGGCGAAGCCGGGCTGGCAGTCGAGGATCAGCACGTCGAGGCCGAACTGGCGGATCCACGAGCCCTGGCATCCGCCGAGGCTGTCGTACCCGCTGGCCTGGGCGTGCACCGGAACGGCGGGTGCGAGGAGCGCCGCGGCCACCAGCAGGAAGCCGAGGCGAGCTGCGATGGCACCCATTCCGACGACGATCACGGAATGATGGGTGAGCGCGCACCCGCGTGCAATGGGGGTTATCTGGAAAGGCGCGGCTCGCCTCTCGACGATGCTTGAGCGCCCCCACGGAGGAGCAAGGCGAACGCGAGCCACAGCCACGCCTGCACCCACAGGTAGCTCCACGAGGGGTAGTTGAACAACAGGAACGTCGCGGTGGCCAACCCGGTCCACCGGAGAGCGTCGGCGGGGTGGCGCGACCGGAGCATGCCGAGCAGTCCGACCGCGGCGGTGGCGCCCACCTGCGCGGCGAGCGCCAGGCGGTCGAGGCCGACCAGGCCCATCAGAGGTCGGACGTCGAGCCCCACGACCCGGGTCGCCGAAAGCTCGAGCGCCTCGGGGCGTCGGTACTGGCCCCAGATCCCGTACACGAACGCGTCCGGAGCGGCGACGACGAACGGGGCGACCGCCAGAAAAGCCAGCAGCGCGCCAGCGGCCAGGCTGGCCGCGGCTGGTCGTCGCCCCAAGCGCCGGACCAGGTAGCCGACGGCACCTGGGATTGCCACCAGCGCGATCTGTTGCGTGGCGGCGCCGAGGCCCATTACCAGACCGGTCCAGCGAGGCGCTCGGGCCAGGAGGACGGCGGCGAGGGCGATCAGCAGCCAGGCCGGACCGGTGTACAGGTCGCCGCGGGCCACGAGAACGGGATTGAAAAGGAACAGTCCAACCAGGGCCGTGACGCCCGAGGCCGATCGGCAGCGCGCACCCAGCGCCGCGAGCAGCCCGGAGACGACCAGCAGCGCGCCGACGTTCAACCAGCGGAGGTCGAGTCCCAGCGCGACCAGTGGGACGTACGGCAGCCACATCCCCGGCAGATAGGCGACCGGTACGGTGTGGGCCCCGAGGTCGATGGGGGCGTACGGCACGGTACCGGCGAGGAGCCGATCGGCGGCGACCCGGATGGCGGGCAGCATGTCCGCGACGTCCGGGTCCAGCGGGTAGCTGGCTATGGCGGCGACGCGCAGGGCGATCGCCAGCGGAGCGAGCGCGCCGATGCGGCACCACAGGGCGGCTGCCGAGCCCGGTCGATCGAGCAGGAGGGTCAGCACGGCCGTGATCAGCGCCAGCGCCCCCAACGCGGCCACGAGGCGGATGTCGATGGCGTAACCACGCGCCGAGAAGAAGATCGACGGCATCGCCAGGGCAGCGGGGGAAACGAGGATGGATCCGGCGAGCGCCACGACCGGCGGGCGGGGGCAGCGCACGGGATCGACGTCGGGAGAGCCCAGCACGGCGAAAGTCCACAGGTACACGGCGAAGTTGGCTAGACCCAGCAGGGCGGCGATCGGCACGAAGGAAAGCCGAGAGCTCGCGATGATCTCCGCGAGCGCGGTGGTGCCGACCAGGGCCACGCAGCCGAGGAGCGGCGACGCGCGGTCGGCCAGGGGCGGCGGCACGTCAGGTCATCGCCGCGGCGCGGCGGCTGACGCCACCCGTTCGTACACGGCCAGGGTCATCTCGGCGGTACGCCGCCAGGAAAAGCGCGCGGCTCGATCGCGCCCTCGGGCGCGCAGCTCGTCGGCGAGCGCTGGGTCGTCGAGCACGCGCCGGATCTCGCGCGCAAGCCCACCAGGGTCCGGGCTGGTCAGCAGGGCGGCATCGCCGGCGGCCTCGGGCAGTGACGAGCGGTCAGCCGCGACGACCGGTGCCCCGGCGGCCATCGCCTCGAGCACCGGAAGGCCGAACCCTTCGAACAGCGACGGCGCGATGGCCACCGTGGCGCGGGCGTACAGGCACCACAAGTCGGCTTCGGATACCTGGTCGGTGAAGACGACGCGCTCTAGGACGCCCAGTCGGCGCGCCGCCGCGCAGAGCCGCCTGCGCTCGTCGGCGTGGTGGGCGGCTCCGACCTTCAGGAAGACCAGATCGGGGTAGCCGGGCGCCAGCCGCGCGATCGCTTCGATCGCACTCATCAGGTTCTTCCTGGGGTCTTCCGAGCCGACGTACAGGACGTAGCGGGCGCCCGAGCCGATCCCAGCCCGGCGGAGCGCCTCGTCGACCTGCTCCGCCGGAGGCACGACCGGGAGATCGGTGCCGAGGGGCACGACGTGCAGGCGGGCGTCCGGGACCTGGGTAAGCCGGGCAACCTCGTCCGCCGTGTACGTCGAGTCGCACACGAGCGCGTCGGCGCAGGCGAGGCCGCGCAGCGCCAGGCGGTAGAGGAGTGCGTCGGGACCGTGGCGCAGCGTGGAAAGCCGTGGATCGCCGCGCAATACGTACGGGATGAGGTCGTGGACGGTCACGACGGTCGGCACCATCGGCCTCGCCAGCGCGATGGAGGTCGCGATCGTTTGGCTCGTCAGGTGCAGCACCCCGCGCCGCGGGGCCGGCGGCACGAGTGGGTAGCTCGACCAGAACGCACTCACGTCCAGGCCCGACCGCCGCAGTTGGCCCGCGAGTCCCGCCGGCCAGGGTGGTTCGGAGCGCCGCTCGCGTACCTCGAGTCCGAGCCGCCTGAGCTCCTCGGCCAGCCGCCGCGCGTAGCGCGCCGTACCGGTGACCGTCGGCTCCCGTTTGGCGAAGAGCGTGACGCTCGGCGCTCGCGTCACCAGGCCTCGCGTGCCGCCGCGTTGAGCTGGTCGGCGAGCGATCGGGTCCACACCCAGCCGTCCACGAAGAGCCAGGCCGGGGCAAGGACCCACGCGGCGATGGGCACGGATCGGCGCTCCGCGCGCGCCAGGAACGCCAGGTACCGCATGCGCGACAGCGCGCCGTGCAGCACCATCAGGAACCACGGCGCAAGCGCCCACCGCCCGAGCACAGGTGCACCGAGCGGCAGTCCAAGCAGAACCGCTCCGACAGCCCACGTTCGGGCGGCGTGCTGTTTCATCGGCGTGTCGCCGGAACGCCAGCCGTGCTGCCACAGGTTCCGTAACCAGCGAGACTGGCGGCGGGCGTACTCCGAGAGCCTCGCTGGATAGGCTGTGACGACGGCACTGCCGCGGGCGACGGCGATCGCGACACCCGCGCCGATCAAGGAGCGGGCGAGGTGGTAGTCGGTGCCGGTCGCGACGTCGGCGGAGAAGTCGCCAGCCCGGGCGAGCGCCGAGCGAGCCACCGCGCAGTTCGCGCCCTGGAGCCCCGACTCCTCGTCTCCAACGTGCGCGTGGGCGTAGTACTCGGATGACCACTGACACCAGACGATCGGACGACGGGCGAGGTCATCGTCCGGGGGCCGCACCCGTCCGGTGGCCGCGTCAGCACCGGCCGCGACGCGCGCGATGACGAGTCCGAAGCTCAGGTCGTCGAGGATGCAGTCGGCATCTGTCAGGTAGATGACGTCGCCGGTCGCGCACGCGAGCGCCTTGCGGAGGGCGCGCTGCTTCCCTTCGCCGGGTTCCTGCCGCAGCAGGACACCCCAGCCCGCCATCGCCTTCTCGGCCAATGCGTACGTTCCATCCGGCCCGCCAGCGCAGAGCACGTACTGAACACCCGGGTAGCGAAGCGATCGCACGCTCGCGACGTGGCGCTCGATCCAGTCGGCCGCGTTCCAGGCGGCGACCAACACGCTGACGCGGGGCATAGGGGTGATCTTGGGCGGCTCGGTGGGCCGCGACGCGGCCAGGCGATCGGCGCGTGCCGCGTCGCGCCGCCAGGCCCGCGCCTGCAGCAGCGCGACGCCGAGGCAGCCGAGCCAGATCAACCACTTCAGCACGTGCCGATCCCGCGGCAAGTGTCGCTCACCTGCCCCTCCTGGGGGTGGTCCTCCGGGCGGAAACGGCCGATGTACTATGGGTGGCCCTCGCGCATGGGATCGCCGTCGACCAGCAGCTGACGTACCGGCGCGACGTCGACGGCCTGCGGGGCATCGCCGTGGCGAGCGTGGTGCTGTTCCACGCGGGGTTCGCCGGTTTCGACGGCGGGTTCGTCGGCGTCGACGTCTTCTTCGTCATCTCCGGCTTCCTCATCACCAGCCTCATCCTCCGCGAGGCGACGACGACCGGCTTCTCGTTCGTGCACTTCTACGAGCGGCGCGTACGGCGGATCTTTCCCGCGCTGTTCGCGATGCTGCTCGTCTCCAGCCTGGTCGGCTTCGCCTACCTGCTCCCGCAGGAGTTATCGGCCTTTTCCCTCAGCGTCGAAACCACGGCGCTGTTCTCGTCGAACATGGAGTTCTGGCGGGAGGGCGAAGGCTACTTCGGGCTGCGGTCGGAAGTAAAGCCGCTCCTCCACACGTGGTCGCTCGCGGTGGAGGAGCAGTTCTACCTGGTCTTCCCGTGCGTCTTGCTGATCGTGCTGCGATGGTTCCCTCGGCGCTGGGTCCTCGTGCTTGGCGCACTCCTGGCCGTGTCGTTCGCCATGAGCGCGTGGGCGGCCTGGCACGCGGCTGGCGTGGCGTTCTACTGGGCGCCGCTGCGGGGCTGGGAGCTGCTCATCGGCTGCCTCCTCGCGTCCGGGCGGCTGCCGAGGGTTCGGTGTCAGGTGGCCCTGGAGGCGCTCGCCGCGATTGGGCTCGCGGGCATCGTCGCCGCCGTGCTGCTCTACTCCTCGGCGACGCCGTTCCCCGGCTTCGCTGCCGCGGTGCCGTGCCTCGGCACGGGGCTAGTGATCTACGCCAACGGCCTCGGCGTGACCCGGGTCGCGCGGCTCCTGGGCGTCGGTCCGCTCCACCTCGTCGGGCTGATGTCCTATTCGCTCTACCTGTGGCATTGGCCGCTGCTGGTGTTCTCGCGGTTGCTGGTCCTGCGTTCCCTGTCGAGCACGGAGCTGTGGGCAGTCGTCGGCCTCGCGCTCGCCTTCGCGGCGGTGTCGTGGAAGGTCGTGGAGCAGCCGTTCCGCCGGCACCGCGGTTGGTGGACTCGCAAGAGGTTGTTCGTCGCCAGCGGTGTCGTCGGCGCGCTGCTGCTCGCGATCGGTGGGGTGGGCCTCCTGAGCGCGGGGCTCCCGTGGCGGTTGTCCGGTCAGGCGGAGCGCTATTACCGCTACGTCGCGTTCGACCCGAGGCCGATGATGCGCGGCCGCACGTGCTACCTGGAAGAGGACCAACGGGCGGCCGACCTGGACGTCGCGGGCTGCGCGCACCCGGCGTCCGGCCGGAAGAACGTCCTGCTGTGGGGCGACAGCCACGCCGCCCAGTACCAGCTCGGCCTGGAGATGGCGGCTGAGGCGGGCGGCTCCGGGGTCAAGCTCCTCCAGGCGAGCTACTCCGCGTGCCCGCCGCTCCTGGATTGGGACAGCATCCCGCGGCCGGGCTGCCGCGAGTTCAACGACACGGTGTTCGGCCTCGTGCGTGACGGCTCGGTGGACGGGGTGATCCTGTCGGCGCACTGGGTGAACCACCGGACCGAGATGGATGAGGTCTGGCGACGACTTGGCGCGACGCTGACGGCGCTGGCGCAGCGCAACGTCCGGATCGTGCTGATCGGGCCCTCGATGGAGTACGTCCACGAGCTCCCGGTGATCCTCGTGCGCCGGGTGCAGTTCGGTCCCGGCTGGGTCGACCCGCCGCGGTCGATCAAGCCCGAGTCGGTCGCGATGGACGCCGAGATGGCCCGTCGGTTCGGCGAGATGCCTGGCGTGAGGTACGTCTCGGTGTTCCGAACGCTTTGTCCCGACGGCTGCCCGTACCTGGTGGACGACGTGCCGATGCTGTGGGATGACTCGCACCTCACGGACCGAGGATCCATCTGGGCGGGGGAACGGTTAGGGCCGGCGATCTGGGCGGGCGTCGGGGTCTCGGACCGTTAGGCGCATCGGCCACGCCTGGACCGCGCGGCGCTCGCCCACCAGCGAGCGCACGACAAGGGCGCTCATGAGCACGAAGACCAATGCCTCCGTGGCGACGGTCGCGTAGGAGCTGCCCAGGTAGTCGAGTGTGGGCACCAAGGCCACGTTGAGGGCGACGTTGGCTATGGCGGCGAGCAGTGTGATCCGCCAGCTCAGGTGCTGCTTGTCCAGGGTGGCGACCGCATAGCTCAGGACGAAGTTGGCGAAACCCATCGGTAGGGAGATGGAAAGAACGGAGAGCGCGT
>DASRFH010000064.1:0-7965 GCA_035651675.1 Chloroflexota bacterium
GCTGTGGGGCGCGTGAGGTCGCCATCGCGTGGGACGTGCCCCCACGGATGCCCCCATGGGCGCCATGCGCGCCGCACGCGGGTAGTCCCCTGAACCTGTGTCGCGGGACGACGGACGGCGCGGCCCGAATACCCCCCATTCTGTACTGGGCGTCATCTGTCTCGGCACGCCGTGGCGCGCCGGTGGCCGGCCAGTGGCCGGGCCACTGCTTGCCTAACGCAATTGCACCCGCCAGCGTTTGCCTGCGCGGCGGCGTCGCCGCCGGCCGCCCCGGGGTCTTACTCCCGGCTTTCACCCATCACCCGCCTGGCGGCGGGCTGGTCTCCTCTCTGTTGCACTTGGCCTCGGGCGGCGCTTGCGCGCCGCCCGGCCTACCTTGCTGTTTCGGTAGGTCGGCGTACCTCCGCCTGGTGGGCGGAGAGGGTGTGGGGAAGTTCCTCTGGCCCGCCCAGCGGGCCAGCGACGCCTGGGACCGCGCCGCCGTCGGAGCCCATGATCGGGATCGAACCGATGACCTCGTTCTTACCAAGAACGTGCTCTACCGACTGAGCTACATGGGCACGGATCGGACGGTGGTGGGGGCAGGATTCGAACCTGCGTAGCCAGTCAAGGCGGCAGATTTACAGTCTGCTGGTATTAACCACTCACCCACCCCACCAAGGATGGGACCGCTGAGGAGCGGGGGACGGGGCTCGAACCCGCGACAACCTGCTTGGAAGGCAGGCACTCTGCCAACTGAGTTACCCCCGCGCCGTGGAGGCGCTGTCCGAAAACGGCGGCTCTTTCGCTATTCGGCTCGAAACGGCAACCCGCGGGCGCAGAGAACAAGTATAGCCGCCGTTCGGAAACCCCTTCAAGACGCCCTGGTATACTGGCCGCAGCGCCGCCCGTACCGCCCAGGGGTCGAATGACGTCGCGCGCCGAGTGGGAGAGCCGGGTCCTGGCCGCGATCGACCGCGACGAGCTGGTCGACGTCGCGCGCGCCGCGGTGCGCGTGCCGACGGTCAACCCGCCAGGCGACGAGCGCGCCCTGGCCGACCAGCTCGCCGCCAGGCTGCGCGCCGGCACGATCGCCGTCGAGCTGCTGCACCACGACCCCGCGCGCGCCAGCCTCGTCGGCCGCGTGCGCGGCCGGGGCGAGCGGCCCGGGCTCATCCTGACCGGCCACCTCGACGTCGTCGGGCCCGGCGAGCAGCCCTGGCGCCACGACCCGTTCGGCGGCGAGGTCGTCGACGGGCGGCTGTACGGGCGCGGATCGGCCGACATGAAGGGAGCGCTCGCGGCGATGGTCGCCGCCGCGCTGGCGATCGCCCGCACCGGCGCGCCGATCGGGGGCGACCTCGTCCTCGGCTTCACCGCTGGCGAGGAGACCGACTCCTTCGGCGCGCAGGCGCTGGCCGACGCTGGCCTGCTCGACGGCGCCGACGCGGTCGTGATCGGCGAGCCGACCGACCTCGACGTCTACATCGCCGAGAAGGGCAACCTCTGGCTCGAGATCACGACCTCCGGCCGGACGGCGCACGCCTCGATGCCGCACCTGGGGCGGAACGCGATCTACGCGATGGCCGACGTGCTCGAGGCGCTCGAGTCGTACCGCTTCCCCGACCCGCCCCACCCGCTGCTCGGCAGCCCGACGCTGTCGGTCGGCACCATCCGCGGCGGCGTGCGCACCAACGTCGTGCCCGACGCGTGCGCGATCGAAGTGGACGTGCGCACGCTGCCCGGGCAGTCCCACGAGCGCGTCGCCGCCGACGTCCAGGAGCTGCTGGCCGAGGTGCGCCGCCGGCGCCCCGAGCTCGACGTGCGCGTCCGCCTCGCCTACGGGCGCGGCGCCGTCGCCACCCCGCCCGACGCGCCGATCGTGCGCGAGGTCGTCGGCGCGGTCGCCGACGTCGTGGGCCGCGCGCCCGAGCCGCGCGGCGTGATGTACGCGACCGACGGCGCCGTCCTCGTGCCCGCGCTGGGCATCCCGATGGCGATCTGCGGCCCCGGCCCGCGCGAGCTGGCCCACCAGACCGACGAGCACGTGGCCGTCGACGCGCTCGTCGCGGCCGCGCGGATCTACGCGCTGGTCGCGCTGCGCCACCTCGGCGCCGGCGGGGCGCATTGACTGAGCCCGGAAGCGGCGACTAGAATCGGCCGACTGGTGGGATTTGCGCCTGTAGCTCAGCGGAATAGAGCGGCCGCCTTCTAAGCGGCGGGTCGCAGGTTCGAATCCTGCCAGGCGTACCGGGTCGGCGGCGGCCAAAACGACCGGCGTGGTGCTCGTAGCTGAGCGGTTACAGCGCCTGACTGTGGATCAGGAGATCGTGGGTTCGATCCCCACCGAGCACCCCAGGTTCCAGATCGGAGTTCCAGAGCTCGGCTTGTGAGGTACCTGCTGGTCGGGCTGGGGAACCTCGGAAGCCGTCGGCGGGCGCTGCTCGGCGCCCGCTGCGTGGCGGCCGTCGACCCGTTCGCGCCGGCGGCCGACTACCGGCGCCCGGAAGACTGCGACCCAGGCGCGTACGACGCGGCCGTCCTCTCGGTGCCGAACGCGGTGAAGCTCGGCCTCGCTCGTTGGTTCGTCGAGCGCGGCAAGCACGTGTTGGTCGACAAGCCCCTCCTTTTCCCCGACGACGAGGCCGTCCAGGCGCTGGCCGACGCGGCGCGGGCGACGGGCGCGGTCTGGTACACCTCCTACAACCATCGCTTCGAGCCGCTCGTCCAAGAAGCCAAGCGCCGGATCGACGGCGGCTGTCTGGGCCGGCTGTACCACGTCCGGATGCTGTACGGCAACGGGACAGTCGGCAACGTGGTGGGCAGCTGGCGCGAGAACGGGCTCGGCGTCGTCGAAGATCTCGGGACGCACCTGCTCGACCTCTCCGCTCACCTGTTCGGCTACGGCGGCGCGGACTTCTTGCCGGTCGTCGTCAATCGGCACGAGTCGTCCGCGCCCGACCAGGCGCTGCTGCGATCGGCCGACGGGCGGCTGGTGCTGGAGGCGTCTTTCGTGTGCTGGAAGAACAGCTTCGCCGTCGAGGCCTGGGGTGAGCGCGGATCTCTGCACCTCCGCGGGCTGCGCAAGTGGGGGCCAGTCGAGCTCGTCTTGCGCGAGCGCGTTCGACCGAGCGGGGTGCCGCGCGAGGAGCTAGTGACCGACGCGGGCCCCGACGACACCTGGCTGGCCGATTTCGCCCATTTCGAGGAGCGGGTGGCTGCCGGCTGCTCGTCAGCCGCGAACGACCGCTGGATCTCGCGCGTGCTGCGCACGATCGATCCCTAACCCGCGGAGGACCGAGCCGTGGATTTCACCAACCAGTACCTCGAGGAGGTCGTGCAGATCGCGCGCACGTTGGACCGCGCCGCGGTCGATCGGGCGGTCGCCGTGCTGGCCGGCGTACGAGCCGACGGTGGGCGCCTCTTCGTGCTGGGTGTTGGGGGCTCGGCCGCCAACGCCTCGCACGCGGTCAACGACTTCCGCAAGATCTGCGGCTTCGAAGCGTACGCGCCGACCGACAACGTCTCCGAGCTGACCGCCCGGATCAACGACGAAGGCTGGGAGGGTGCGCTAGCCGCCTGGCTCCGCGGCAGCCGACTGGCCGCGCGGGACGGCCTGCTCGTCTTCTCCGTGGGCGGCGGTGACGCCGCCCGGGGGGTCTCCGTCAACCTCGTCCGCGCGCTCGAACACGCCAAAGCGGTCGGTGCCAGAATCGTCGGCGTCGTCGGTCGGGCGAGTGGCTACACCGCGCAGGTCGCGGACGCGTGCGTCGTCGTTCCGACCGTGAGCTCGGCGAACGTAACCCCCCACGCGGAGGCGTTCCAGGCCGTCGTGTGGCACCTGTTCGTCTCGCACCCGGCGCTGAAGACGACACCCACGAAGTGGGAGACGGTCGGGGCTTGACGACCGCCCGCCTCGAAGAGGTGACCGCACGTCCGCCGGATCGCTCGGCTGTGCGCCCGGCCCGAGCGGCGCGCTAAGATCGGCGCCACGCCGCGTGCAAGGAGGCTCCGTGATCTCGAACGTCGGCATCAACCCAGCGGACGAACGTGTGCTCGTCACCGGTGGCGCGGGTTTCCTGGGGCGGCACGTCGTGGAGGCGTTGGCGCGGCGGGGCTGGCCGGACCCGGTCGTGGTCCGCCGGCGCGAGTTCGACCTGACGCGCGAAGCAGACGTCGAGCGGATGTACGCGGTCCACCGCCCGTCGGTCGTCGTCCATCTCGCGGCGGTCGTGGGCGGGATCGGCGCCAACCGCGCGCACCCGGGGCGGTTCTTCTACGAGAACTTGATCATGGGCGTGCAGCTGATGGAGCACGCCCGACGCGCCGGCGTCAAGAAGTTCGTCGGCATCGGCACGATCTGCTCGTACCCCAAGTTCACGCCGGTGCCGTTCCGCGAGGAGGACTTGTGGAACGGCTACCCGGAGGAAACGAACGCGCCGTACGGGCTTGCGAAGAAGATGTTGCTCGTCCAGGCCCAGGCGTACCGGCAGGAATACGGCTTCAACGCGATCCACCTCCTACCGGTGAACCTGTACGGGCCGGGCGACAACTACGACGAGCAGAACGCGCACGTGATCCCTGACCTGATCCGGAAGTTCGTGGACGCGCGCGAGCGGGGAACCGCCGAGGTGGTCCTCTGGGGCGACGGCACGCCGACGCGCGAGTTCCTCTACGTCGAGGACGCGGCCGAGGGCATCGCGCTCGCCACGGAGCGGTACGACGCCTCCGAGCCCGTGAACCTGGGGGCTGGCTTCGAGATCAGCATCGGTGCCCTGGCAGAGAAGATCGCTGGGCTCTGTGGGTTCGACGGCCGCATCGTGTGGGACACGACCAAGCCGAACGGGCAGCCGCGCCGCATGCTCGACACCACGCGGGCCTTCGACGCGTTCGGGTTCCGGGCGACGACCGACTTCGACACGGGCTTGCGCCGCACGGTGGATGCCTACGAGCGGCTTCGCGAGGCCGCGCCGCTGGGAACACGCGCGTAGGTCCGATGCCTACGGCGTGTCAGACGTGACCGGCTGGCCGCCGCTCGCCGCCGTCGCGCGGCGAGGCCGATTGGCCCAGATGGCCGGCCACTCGCGCTGCGCCCGTTCGTAGCTCGACCAGGTGCCCACGTCCCAGACCACCGCGCTAGCGGGGATCTGCCAGGCCGAGACGCGCTCCCCCGCGGCCAGCAGGGTGGGAATGAGGTCGCGCGCGATGTCCGATGGGCCGCCGTCCGGCACGTGGTCGACGACGCGCGGGCTCATGACGAAGATGCCGGCGTTCGCGATGGTCGAGAAGACGTCGTCGGGCGCGGGCTTCTCCTGGATCCTCGTGATGCGCCCCGCCGTGCCGCCATGCCACGGCTCGTGGTCGGCCAGCTCGACGATGCCAGCCTCGGTTGGGTTCGGGTGCTCCATCACCGCTATCGTGAGTGTCGCCGCCGAGCGTCCATGCCAGGCAGCCAGCGGGCCGAGGTCGAGCGTCGAGAGCGTATCGCCGTACACCGCTGCGAACGGTCCGCCGCCCTCTTCCAGGAACGACCGGAGCGGCCGCAGTGCCCCCGCCGAGCCGAGAAGCTCCCGCTCAAGAGAGTAACGCACCGTCAACCCGAACCGCCGTCCGTCGCCGACGTAGGCCTCGATCGCCTCGGGCCGGTAGTGGAGGTTGATGCCCACGCCATCCACACCCTGCTCCGCGAGCCACTGGAGGATGTAGCCGAGGATCGGCCGACCCGCGATGGACACCATCGGCTTAGGTCGGTCGGCGGTGAGTGGCCGGAGCCGGGTGCCCTCACCCGCCGCGAAGACGACCGCCCGCGTTCTCGTTACCTTCCGCTAGTCGTGGCGGGCGCATGCTACTATACGCGCCGCGCTCGGACGGGTTCCCGTCGTGGTGTCTCGCGCGGACCATTCTTAACGGGTTCGCGCCTTGTGAACGAGACGACGACTCGCGAGAATGCAACCAGGTTGATCCGAAGCGTTTCCGCGGCCTTCCGACCGCGAGGAGCTCCGATAGCGTGATCATCACCCGCGCGCCGCTCCGCATCCCGCTGGGCGGCGGCGGCACGGACTTGCCGTCGTACTACTCCGAGTACGGGGGCTTCATCCTCAGCGCCGCGATCGACAAGTACGTCTTCATCAACGTCAACCAGCCGAAGACCGATGACTCGATCCGGCTGAAGTATTCGGAAACCGAGATCGTCGAACACGTAGACGACATCCGACACCCGCTGTTTCGAGAGAGCCTGCGCTACCTGGGTATCGAACGGAACGTTGAGATCGCTTCTCTTGCCGATGTCCCAGCCGGGACAGGGTTGGGATCATCGGGTAGCTTCCTGGTGGCCTTGCTGACTGCTCTTCACGCTCTTCAGCGCAGCCAGGTATCGACCCAGGCCTTGGCTGAGGCGGCTTGCTGCATCGAGATCGAGCGTGCCTGCCAGCCTGTCGGCAAACACGACCAGTACCTCGCGGCCTTCGGGGGCCTCACCTGCCTGGACATCAAGTGCGATGGCACGGTGGACGTCAGGCCCCTGGCGATCTCAGCCCATGTCGAAGATGAGCTCCGTAGTAGCCTTCTCGTGTTCTTCACCGGCATCGTCCGCCGCAGCTTCGACATCCTTCAGCATCAGCAGCAGTCCACCCTGGCGAAGGACCAATCGGTCGTCGACAGCCTTCACACTACGAAGCAGATAGGCCTAGAGGTCAAGAGAGCGCTCGAGCGGGGGGATTTAGAGGAATTCGGCCGCCTGCTCGACGTACATTGGCAGAACAAGAAGCGCCGTTCGGGCAAGATCAGCGATCCTCACCTGGACCACGTCTACGACGCCGCACGTCAGGCAGGGGCACTCGGCGGAAAGTTGATGGGAGCCGGAGGTGGTGGCTTCTTCTTGTTCTATTGCCCGAACGGCAAGAAAGCACGCGTGCGAGCCGCGATGGCCGCGGAAGGGCTACGCGAGATGCCGTTCGCCTTCGACCACGAGGGGGCCAAGGTGCTGGTCAACCTCTAGCTACTCGTTTACCATCGGGCCGGGCTCTGAGTTCTCACCGCCTTGGCTCGGTCCGTTACGAGACCGGCGACGACGAGGAGGCAGGTCGCGTGCAAATCTTCATCGACTCCGCCGATGTGGAGCAGATCCGCCGATGGGTCGGGTTCGGGGTGGCGGACGGGGTCACGACCAACCCGTCGATCATGCTGAAGTGCGGTGTCCGCAACGTCGAGCAGGGGGCGCGCGACATCGCCGAGGTCATCGGGTCGCTGCCTTTGAGCGTCGAGGTCACCACGAACGACCACGAGCTCATGCTCCGTCAAGCGCGCCAGATAGCGCGATGGGGACCCAACCTCGTTGTGAAGATTCCAGTGGTCAACGAAGACGGCGAGCCGAGTCTCGGCGTCATCCGCAGCCTCGAGTCCGAAGGCATCGCGGTGAACGCGACGGCATGCCTGTCCTTCGGGCAGGCCATGTTGGCGGCGAAGGCGGGGGCTACGTACGTCAGCCTCTTCTGGGGCAGAATCGGCGACGAAGGTAATGATGCGTCGCGGGTCACCCGCATGACCCGGGATTGGCTCGATGATTGGAAGATGTCCACCAAGATCATCGTGGGCAGCATCCGGGGGGCGCACGATGTGCAGCTGGCGGCGCAAGCAGGAGCACACATCGTGACGATTCCTCCCGAGCTGCTGGCGAAGCTGGTGGATCACCGGTACAGCCGCGAGACCGTCCGTCAGTTCGTGGCGGACGCGCACCGCGCCGCCAGTGCCTTTGGAGCGGTTGTTGGCTAACCGGCGGGTCGGCGCGAGCGTGGCGAAGCCGTGAGCGATTACCTGGGGTACTACGCGGGGCGGCGGGTGATGGTCACGGGGGGGTTGGGGTTCATCGGCTCGAACCTGGCGCGGCGGTTGGTGGAGCTGGGGGCGGAGGTGCTGCTGGTGGACTCGTTGGTGCCGGGGTACGGGGGGAACCTGCACAACGTGGCCGACCTGGGCGGGCGGGTGGTG